>JASLKK010000001.1:189746-307963 GCA_030747595.1 Acidimicrobiales bacterium
ACCACGTAGGCCACGTCGCCCACGTATCGCACGGCGAAGATCCGCTCGCCGCGACCCATGTCGCCCACCTGCCCGACCACTTCCAGCGCGCCATCGCGTCGGGCTAGGACCGACACCATTGACTCGGCGTCCTCGTCGAAGCGCCACGGGCCCCCGGTGGTCGAGGCCACCCGTAGGTGTCCGTCGTGTTCAGACATGGAGAACTGGTTCAGCAGGTGGCCGGGGACCTCGCCCGAGCCGGTGTAGGCGGCCTGCGTCGGACCGGAAACGTCGAACTGGTGGATGGCCGTGTCCCAGTTTCGATCCCACCAGGAACGCTGCTGGTCGTCGGCCAGCGCATCGGGATCCACCCAGGCGTTGGTCGACACGTAGAGGTGCTGGTTGCCGGAGTAGACGGTCGACCCCTCGGCCAGCACGGCGGTCGTGGCGGGTCGGGACAGCGGTTCGACCAGTGGAACGGTGAGTACCGACAGGGTCGAGAGGCCGGCGAAGGTGGTGGGACGCGACACGTCGGTGCACTCGTGCAGCGGCCCCTCGACCACCGTCCCGTCGGCCGACTCCAGGACGAAGTCGGGCATCCAGTCGGCCAGGGTGGTCTCGGCCACCACCTCCCGGTTGAAGCGGCGAGCCCGCTCCTCGCCGTTGGAGTTCTGCGGGTACACGAAGGGCAGTTCGTCGGGTGGTGTGGAGACGACCACTCGGGCCGAGCCGCCGACCACACGGGTGGACACGTGGTAGCCCTCGACGGTGAGCACGTTGGCGATCTTCAGGTCGGTCGGATCCGACAGGTCGACCTCGATGAGGCTGGTCAGCGATCGCCATCCCCCCTCGGGTACGAGGCTGGAGAAGGCCGGCCGTAGTTCGGGATCCCCGTCGACGTGCGTATCGGCGATGAGCAGGGCCCGATCGCCGGACAGGAGCATCTGGCGGCTCCAGTGGCCCTTGATGCGAAGGGAGTCGGTCAATGTCGCAGTGCCGCCTGCCACCGATACGTGGTGGAGTCGATCGTCCTCGATGACCAGGATCCGACGGCCGTCGGTCTTGATGAGGTCAGGTTCGTCGATGCCCAGTTCCTGAACGTTGGTACCCGAGTAGTCCTGCCCTTCGACGAGAGTCTCGTCGGCGGTCCGGGGGCTGAACGTCGCGGCCCCGTCACCCATCGAGTCTTCGGCCAGGGCCACCGCCTCCAGCATCACCGGGCCGCCGTACCGGCCCCCACTTAGGCCGTAGGGGCCGACCCGTTGCGCGGCCTCGGCCTGCAGATGGACCAGCAACTCGTCACACGCCGTGAAGGCAACGAGGCCGGCCGTCAACTCGGTGCCCGACACGTCGACCGCCCCGGTGGTTGTGGTGCGACCGCCGGACAGGCCGGGACCCTCGGGATCCTTTGCACACGCGCCGGCCAGCAGCACCATCATCAGGGGGGCCAGGACGGCGCCTAGGAGGCGCCCCGCGGGGTGTGGGTGGGTCACGCCGTAGTGGGCAGCCATGCCGGGCGAGTGGTCTCGTAGCCCTCGATGTCGGCTTCGTGGCGCAGAGAGATGCCGATGTCATCGAGTCCCTCGAGGAACCGCTCCCGGGTGGAGGGTTCCAGCGGAAACGAGCACGAGATCCCGGCATCCGGTGCTTCAAGCGTCAGAGCGGCCACGTCCACGGTGATGACCAGATCGGGGTCGGCCTCCACGGCGTCGAGTAGGGCGGCGCCCACCTCATCGGACACCTGGACCGGCACCAGGCCGTTCTTGGTGCAGTTGTTGCGGAAGATGTCGGCGAACCGGGGTGAGACCACGGCACCGAATCCGTACTGTTGGATGGCCCACACGGCGTGCTCGCGTGACGAGCCCGTCCCAAAGTTGGGGCCGGCCACCAGAACGGCGGCCTCGGAGTAGCGCTCGTCGTTCAACACGAAGTTCCGGTCGTCGCGCCATTCGGAGAACAGGCCCTTGTCGAAACCGGTGCGTTCCACCCGCTTGAGCCAGTCGCTGGGGATGATCTGGTCGGTATCCACATCGGAGCGACGCAGTGGCACCCCGGTACCCGAGACGATCTGTACAGCTTCCATGGTCGTGCTCCCTTCTTGTTCCGGGTCAGGCCAGGTCGGCCGGCGAGGCGAACGTGCCGGCGATGGCGGTGGCCGCGGCGACGGCCGGCGAGACCAGATGGGTGCGACCGCCCCGGCCCTGGCGGCCCTCGAAGTTGCGGTTGCTGGTGCTGGCACAGCGTTCGCCGGCCACCAACTTGTCGGGGTTCATGGCCAGGCACATCGAACAGCCGGGTTCCCGCCAGTCAAACCCGGCCTCGATGAACACCTCGGGCAGACCCTCCGCCTCGGCATGGTCCTTGACGACCCACGAGCCGGGCACCACCAGGGTTCGGATGCCGTCCTTCACCTTGCGGCCCCGGACCACCTCGGCGGCCGCACGGAGGTCCTCGATGCGGCTGTTGGTGCACGAGCCGATGAACACCGTGTCGACGGCCACGTCACGAATCGGCGTGCCGGCGGTGAGGCCCATGTAGTCGAGCGCTCGAGCCGCTGATTCCTGTTGACTGGGTTCGTCGAACGAGGACGGGTCGGGGACGTTGCCGTCCATACACATGACCTGGCCCGGGTTGGTTCCCCACGAGACCTGGGGGGTGATCTCGGCGCCATCGAGCACGATCTCATGGTCGAAGGTGGCGCCCTCGTCGGTGACCAGCGTTCGCCAGTCGGACACTGCGGCGTCCCAGGCGGCGCCCGTCGGGGCGTGGGGGCGACCGGCCAGGTACTCGAAGGTGGTGTCGTCGGGGGCGATCAGGCCGGCCTTGGCGCCCGCTTCGATGGACATGTTGCACACCGTCATCCGTCCCTCCATGGAGAGGTTCCGGATCACCTCGCCCCGGTACTCGATGACCGAACCGATGCCGCCGCCTGTGCCCAGTCGCCCGACGATGGCCAAGATCACATCCTTGGCCGTGGAGCCCTCAGGAAGCGTGCCGTTCACGGTCACCGCGAGGGTCCCCGGGCGTTGCTGGGGGAGGGTCTGGGTGGCCAGGACGTGTTCCACCTCGCTGGTGCCGATGCCAAAGGCCAGGGCACCGAATGCACCGTGGGTGCTGGTGTGGCTGTCGCCGCACACCACCGTCATGCCCGGCAGGGTGAGGCCCTTCTCGGGACCGATGACATGGACGATGCCCTGTCCGGGGTCGCCCATCGGGTAGTTCTTCACCCCGAACTCGTCGCAGTTGGCCCGTAGGGTCTCGATCTGGACACGGCTCACCGGGTCGGCGATGGGCTGGTCGATGTCTGCGGTGGGGACGTTGTGGTCCTCGGTGGCAACCGTCAACTCCGGGTGGCGGACCCGGCGTCCGGCCATGCGGAGCCCGTCGAAGGCCTGCGGGGAGGTGACCTCGTGGACCAGGTGTAGGTCGATGAACAGCAGGTCGGGCTGGCCGCCGGTGGCCCGAACGACATGGCGGTCCCAGACTTTTTGGCTGAGGGTCCTCGGTTCGCTGAGGGTTCTGGTGCTGTCGGAACCGGGCATGGTTGCTCCTGGGCATGCCCGGCGCGTCGGCCGGGCGAGATCGGGTCCGTTCAGGATACGGGTGGTTGGGTTGCAGGTGTCGGAGGTCAGGTGTCGCGGGAACGAGCCCGGTCGATCAGGTTGAGGGCATCCTGCACGTCAAGTTCGCTGACGTCGGTTACCAGTGACCCGCCGGCGCTAATGGCCACTGCCGCCGGGTGGCCCACGATCCCGAACCGGAGGTGCACCTCGCCGTCGTCGGCGATGTTGGGAAATCCGGTGATACCCCACTCGGCGACCGTCTCCGTCGCCAAGTCCATTCGGTCAGCGGGAATGGTGGAGACGCCGATGACGGTGACGCCCGGAATGGTGCTCAGTTCGACGACCGCCGAACTCTCCCTTCGACACGTCACTCACGTGGGTGTCCAGAACCAGAACAGGACGTCTTGGCCGGCCACGCTGGTTCCATCGAACAGCTCGCCGCCTACCAGGGTGGCCGTGAACTCCAGCTCGACTGGAATCTCGTACGGCACGGGTTCTGACTCGGACGCCCGAGACGGCTCCGAGACCGCCCCGACCTCGGCGACTTGCGTGTCGTGGGATCCGGATGTGCAGGCGGCAGCGAGGAGGGTCAGGGCCACGAAGATGCCGACATCTCGTCTCACGCTGCGACCCTAGGCGGGGTACCGTCGCTGCCATGAGCACGAGGATGCTGATCATCTCTGCACTCTTGTGTGGCATGGCCCTCCTGGTGGCCTTCACCGTGCAGGTGGTGGTGGCCCGGTGACCCGACCCATGGTTCTGGGCCTCGGTGGGTCGTCGCTGGTTCAGCACGATCTCGTTGTCATCGGTGGTGGCCCGGCGGGCTACGCGGCGGCCCTGTACGGCGCAGCTGCCGGCCTCGACGTCGGCCTGGTCGAGGAACACCTGCTGGGTGGCACCTGCCTTCACGTCGGGTGCATTCCGGCCAAGGAACTGCTGGAGACGGCCTCCGTGCTGCGAACCGTCCGCGACGCTGCCACCTTCGGGGTGGGCATCCCCGGGGCTGGTGAACACGAACCGGTTGTCGACCTGGCAGTGAGCCAGGTCCGCAAGCAGAAGGTCATCGATGGGTTGGCCAAGGGAGTGGCGTCGCTCCTAAAAGGCCGGGATGTCACCGTCTATGACGGAACCGGTCGATTGAGTGCCGCCCACGTCGTGTCCATCGACCACGGTGAGGGCGACCCCACCCTGGTGGTGGCTGAGCACATCGTGCTGGCCACCGGGTCGTCGCCCCGCACCATCCCCGGCTTCGAAATCGACGGCACCCTGGTGGTGACCAGCGACGAGCTGCTGTCCATCGACCGGGTGCCCGCCCGGGTGGCTGTCATCGGCGGCGGGGCCATCGGCTGTGAATTTGCTTCGATGCTCTCGGACTACGGGTCGGACGTCACGCTGCTGGAGGCTGCCCCGGAGATCTTGGTGGGATGCGATGCCGACGTGGCCACAGCCATCCGTCGGTCCTTCCGTCGGCGCAAGATCGACGTCCACGTCGGGACAGCGGTGCACGGCCACCGGCCGACGGACAACGGAGCCACCGTCGTGAGCCACGGGCCGATCGATTCCGACGATGAGTCGGTCGATTTGGAGGTGGACTTGGTAGTGGTCTCGGTGGGTCGTCGGCCACGCGGAGACTCCGCGGGCCTGGTCGGCACCAGGGTCGTCGTCGACGAGCGCGGTTTCGTGGAGGTGGACGATCGACTTCGCACCGGGGAGCCCGGCGTCTATGCGGTGGGTGACGTGGTGGCCACGCCGCAGCTGGCCCATGTGGGCTTCGCCGAGGGCATGTTCGTGGTGGGCGACCTGCTGGGCGAATCACCGAAGCCCATCGACCCGTCTACCGTGCCGTGGTGCATCTACACCCACCCGGAGGTGGCATTCGCCGGGCTGACCGAAGCCGGGGCGATCGCCGCCGGCCACGACGTGGTGGTGAGCAGCCACCGGTACGTCTCCAACGGCCGGGCCTTGATCGTGGGTGAGACCGAGGGTCTGGTGAAGGTGGTGGCCGAGAAGGACGCCGACGGCCGGGCGGGACGGATCCTGGGCGTCCACATGGTCGGACCATGGGTCACCGAGCAACTCGGACAGGGCTATCTGGCCGTCAACTGGGAGGCCACGGTCGACGAGGTGGCGACCTTCATCCAACCCCACCCGACCCTCAGCGAACTCTTCGGCGAGACGGTGCTGTCGCTGACCGGCCGCGCCCTTCACGGCTGATCAGCGGATCGATCGACATGGCCGACGTCTTCCTTCCGCAACTCGGTGAGACGATCACCGAGGGGACCATTACCCGCTGGTTCGTGGGCGTCGGTGACTCGGTGGCCGTCGACCAGCCTCTGTACGAGGTTTCCACCGACAAGGTCGACTCGGAGGTGCCGTCCCCGCTGGCTGGTGTGCTGGCCGAAATCGTGGCCGGCGAGGGAGCGCTTGTCGCCGTCGGAGCGCTCCTCTGCCGTGTCGATCCCGCTGGCTCCACCGCTGCTGCACCCGGGACGGTTTCGGACGTCGCCACTGGCCCGGCCGCTGCGTCTTCCCCAATGACATCGACCGAACCGGTGTCGTCGTCGGTGTCGTCTTCGGGATCGTCGACAGCTGACATCGGTGGTGGACTTGGCGGGGGTGTCGCGCCGCCTGGGTCGACCGGGGTGGGGGCATCGGGGTCAGGCGGGAGCCGGGGGTCTGGAGGCAGTCGTGGGAGCGGACTGCTATTGAGTCCGGTGGTGCGGAGGTTGTTGTCCGAGCATGGGGTGGATCCGGTCCGGGTGACGGGGACGGGGGTGGCCGGGCGCATCACCCGGGCTGACGTAGAGAGGTTCCTTCGGGACAACCCCGGCCGGGCCGAGCCGTTTGACGGGATCCGTCGGGCCACGGCGCGCCACATGGTGGCGTCCAAGGCCACGTCGCCCCATGTGCTCACCGCCATGGAGGTCGACTACACGGCGGTCGACGTCGTCCGGCTGGCCGAAAAGGACGCGTGGCGTACCGCCGAGGGCACCAGCCTCACCTACCTGCCGTTCATCGTGTCGGCCCTATGTGGAGCCCTGGCCGAATTTCCGCGACTCAACGCCTCGGTGGGGGACGACGAACTCATCGTGCACGGCACCGTCAACCTCGCGGTGGCCGTCGATCTGGACTTTGAGGGGTTGGTGGCACCGGTGGTACGGGGTGTGGACGAGCGATCCATCCAGGACGTGGCACGCGCCATCGTCGACGTGGCCACACGGGCCCGTAGCCGGTCGTTGGTCCCTGACGACCTGGCCGGCGGGACGTTCACGGTGACCAACCCCGGGCAGTACGGCACGCTGTTCCAGTTCCCGATCATCAACCAACCTCAGGTGGCCATCCTCTCGACGGACGGCATCGCCCGACGCCCCGCGGTGGTCGTCGACGATGACGGGCACGAGTCGATCGAAGCCCGATCGATGGGTGTGCTGGCCCTTGCCTGGGACCACCGGGCATTTGACGGGGCCTACGCGGCGGCCTTCCTCCGGTCAATGAAGCAGACCCTGGAGGGAGCCGACTGGGCCGCTCGATGGGCGGTCGGCGCCGACCGGTGACCACCACCAGGCCGTTTCGCGTCCGCTGGCTGGGACGGGTCCGCTACCGCGATGCGCTGGCCCTTCAACAGCGGATCCATGCCGAGGAACCAACTACACCCCAGGACCACCTGCTCCTGCTGGAACACCACGCCGTCTACACGCTCGGCCTGCGGGCCACCCTCGACCACCTTTTGGCTCCGGCAAACGAGATCGACGCCGAGGTGGTGCAGGCCGACCGGGGCGGCGACATCACCTACCACGGACCCGGCCAACTGGTCGGCTACCCGATGCTCCACCTGGCGGGCAAGCGGGGAGGTGGGATGGCCGACACCGCGGCGTACGTGGCGTCCGTGGAGGAGGTGGTCATGGCGGTGTGTCGTGATCTGGGCCTGACCGACGTGGGTCGTCTCGACCGCTACCCGGGGGTGTGGGTGGAGCCCGCCGGACCTCGGCCCCGCAAGGTGGCGGCCATTGGCGTGAAGCTCACCCGGAGTCGGACCATGCACGGCTTCGCCCTGAACGTGGCGCCCGACTTGACCCACTTCGATCGGATGGTGCCGTGTGGAATCACCGAGTTTGGGGTCACCTCCCTGGCTGCCGAGGGAATCGACGTGACCATGGCCGAGGTGGTGGACCGAGTGGCGGCTCGGGCGATCGAGCAGTGGGCGGCGGGCCCGGTCGATCGGGCCGACGTGGCGTGGCGTCGCTTCGCCGGGAAACCCGTAGATGGAGAGGCCGTCAAGGGTGAACGAGATGGGGATCTCAGTCCGTTCAGTCGAGGGGCGGGGCCCGGTGAAATCCCAGCTCCGGCCGGCGGAGGGGTGGGCCGCAAGCCTTCGTGGATGCGGGTGCCGTTGGATGTCGGCCCCGGCTACCGACGTCTGAAGTCGTTGATACGCGACCAGGGACTGACCACGGTATGCGAGGAGGCGGGCTGCCCGAATATCTCCGAGTGCTGGAACGACGGCACGGCCACCTTCATGATCAACGGTGAACGTTGCACTCGGGCCTGCGGCTTCTGCCTCGTCGACACCCGAAGGCCCGACGCGCCCGATCCCGACGAGCCGCGTCGGGTGGCCGAGGCGGTCGTCGAGATGGGGCTGGCCCACGCGGTGGTCACTGCGGTGGCCCGTGACGACCTGGCTGACCACGGGGCCAGCGCCTTTGTGGCCACCATCGAGGCCATCCGCGGAGCCAGTCCGTCGACGGCCGTAGAGGTCTTGATCCCCGACTGTCGGGGTGACGTCGAGGCGCTCTCGAAAATCTTCGACGCCCGGCCCGACGTGTTGAACCACAACGTGGAGACCGTGGCTCGCTTGCAGAGGACCGTCCGCCCGTCGGCGTCGTACGCCCGGAGCCTCTCGGTTCTGGCCCGGGCCGGAGCCTCCGGCCTGACCACCAAGTCGTCGATCATGGTGGGGATCGGCGAGACCGACGAGGAGGTCGACGGGTGCCTGGCCGACCTAGCCGCCGTGGGATGTGACATCGTGACCATTGGGCAGTACCTGCGGCCGACCACCACCCACCTGCCCGTCGACCGGTGGGTCGAGCCCGGCGCATTCGACCGCTGGAGCGAGGTGGGAGTGGCGCTGGGCATCGGTCACGTGGAGGCCGGCCCGCTCACCCGGTCCAGCTACCACGCACGGCAGGCGGCCCAGGCGACACGGGCGGCGGGTGGACCGGTTCCCGTGGCCCTGTCGGTCGGACGCTGATCGCTTGGTGAACGGGGCCGACGGGCGCTGCCCCCGATCTCGCCCCATAACCTGACCGAGTGTTCCAGCAGCGCCTCGCCCAGGTCCGGGCCTCCATGGTTGACCGGGGAGTCGACGTCCTCCTCCTGTCCGTGGGCGCCGACCTGCCGTACTTCTGTGGGTACGAGGCCATGCCCTTGGAGCGCCTCACCATGCTGGTGGTGCCCCGTGACGGCGACGCCACCCTCGTCGTACCCCACCTCGAGGCGCCCCGGGTCGTGGAGCGGCCCGAAGTGTTCGACATGGTCACGTGGCGTGACGGCGAGGACCCGGTCGCCCTGGTGGCCGACCGTCTGGCCGGCGCCGGCACGGCCGCGGTGGGTGACCAGATGTGGGCCGGCTTCGCCGTGGACCTGCTGGCCGCCTGCCCCGACCTGCAACTAGGTAGGGCGTCGGAGGTAACGGCGCCCATACGGATGGTCAAGGACGCCGCTGAGATCGACGCCCTGCGCAACGCAGCGGCTGCCGTCGACCGGATCCTGGCCGACGTCCAGGCCGGCAAGATGCCCCTCGTGGGGCGGACCGAAGCCGATGTGGCCGCCCAGATCGCCCGCCAAATCATTGACGAGGGCCACCAGCGGGTGAATTTCACCATCGTGGCGGCGGGCCCCAACGCGGCCAGCCCGCACCACGAGGCGGGTGAGCGGGTCATCCGCGTCGGTGAATCGGTCCTGTTCGACATTGGCGGGACGATGGCCGGGCCCGACGGGGTGGGCTACTGCTCCGACATCACCCGCTGCGTCCACGTTGGACCGCCGGCCAGCGGGTTCGCCGAGTTGTACGAGGTGCTGCACGCCTCCCATGCAGCGGGCGTAGCCGCAGCCACGGTGGGCACGCCGTGCGCCGAAGTCGACGCTGCGGCCCGGAAGGTCATTGACGACGCCGGGTACGGCGAGTTCTTCGTGCACCGCACCGGCCACGGCATCGGGGTCGAGGCCCACGAGCATCCCAACATGGTGGCGGGCAACGACCTGCCCCTGGCTCCCGGCCACGCCTTCTCGGTCGAGCCGGGGATCTACGTGCCCGGTGTGTGGGGCGCTCGCCTTGAGGACATCGTCGTGGCCACCGAAGACGGCCCGGATCCGCTCAACCGGATCGACCACGGGCTGGCCGTGGTCGACGGTTGACGGTCACCAGCACGGCTGTCCGGTGATCGACCTCGACGCGGCCAGCGTGCTGCTGCAGTGGGCCACCGGCGGACTGTTCTTCCTTTGGGTGACCGGGCGACGCCGCGAGGTGGGCATCGGCTACGGCTGGACGATGCGCATCACCTTCGGGTTGATGGCCGCCGGATCGGTGGTTGTGGGGCTACTGCTCGATCCGCAGCCGGTGCGGGAGGTGGCGGGCGCCGGGGTGGTACTGGCCACCACGGTGGCCATGGTCATCTCGGTGGTGCGTCGACATGCCGGCGTGTCCGGCCAGCGTGGCCTCGAGGAGCGCCGGACAGCCCGGGTGGCCGAGATGACCGGGATCGACCGGGATGCCCGAGCGTTCGACGACGGCCCCGAGTTTCCACCGCACCTCGATCTTGTGGCGCCGTTGGTCGGGTTGGTCGGCCTGGTGGCGGCCGGCCTGGCTGCTGGTGATCCGGCCGCCCTGTCGGTGGCCCGGATGCTGGTGGGGGCCGTGTTCCTCGGCGCGGTGAGCGACGCCATGCTCCTCGGCCACTGGTACCTGGTGCAGCCCGGCCTGGCCCGCGGGCCGTTGATCGAACTGGTCTGGTGGACGGGTCTGGCATGGCCCTTCGAGCTGGCCGTCCTGCTGTGGCCGACCGGCATGGTTTCGGTGTTGAACGGGACCATCGCCGACGGATACAACGGCCTCCTGGGATGGTTCTGGGTGGCGTCGACGGTGGGAACGTTGGCCCTCGTGGTGGCCACCCGGGCTGCCCTGCGGGAGCGCCAGTACGCGGCGGTCATGGCGGCCACCGGGCTGTTGTACCTGGCCATCCTCACCGCCTTTGGCATGGACCTGGTGGCACGGGCTGCCCTCTCCTGAGGTGCCGCATTTCTTCTGGGGAAACGACACGACCGGTAGGATTCGCGACCTGATGACCGAAACACGCGTGTACACCCGGCAAGGCGACGACGGCACGACAGGCCTGTTGTACGGCGGGCGGGTGGCCAAGAACTCTTCGGCTCCCATGGCCTACGGCGACGTAGACGAGGCCCAGGCGGCCATCGGGCTGGCCCGGGCGGCCTCCGGCCCCGAGATGGACGCCATCCTCGTCGGCCTGGAGCGGGACCTCTGGCTGGTCATGGCCGAACTGGCCTGCAATCCCGAGAAGATCGCCCAACTGGGCGAGTCGGGATCGCGACCCACTCCGGACATGGTCACAGCGTTGGAAGAACTCATTGACGACGTGTCGGATCGGTTCGAACCGCCGACCGAGTTCGTGGCGCCCGGCGAGGACGAGGTGTCGGCCCGACTCGACGTGGCCCGCACGGTGTGTCGCCGTGCCGAACGCTCGGCCCTGTCGGCCAGCGTCGAGGGGTCGTCGGTAGTGCCGTACCTCAACCGCCTCTCCGACCTCCTGTGGACTCTGGCCCGGTGGCACGAGGCCGACAGCGCGGCGGGCGGTTCGCTCACTGTCCGCTCCATTGAAGGCCGTTCGATTGAGGGTCGCTCCACGCCCGACTGATACTCGTCCCGATCCGATTCCCCGAGGAAGACCATGACCGTCACGTTCACGCCCCCCCAGTTCTCTACGGCCCGTCGCGCTCCCGCTCGGGCCGAGGTGGTGGCCCACGGAATAACCATCGAACGGCTGGCCGATGGAGACCCGCTACCGTCCGGCCTCGATCGAGCGGACCTGGGTCGTCTCGGTTTCGAGGCCAAGGCCGGGCAGGTCCAGGTCGTGCCGTCCGACGGCCGCCTAGTAGCTGCCGTGGGCCTCGGCGTCACCGACGAACTGGGCACGAACGGGCTCCGACGGGCAGCTGCCGCGCTGGGTCGTGCCGCACGGACTCGTCGATCACTGGCCACCGACCTGGCGTCGGTGGTGGCCACCACTGGCGAGCTGACCGAGGCTGACGGCGTTGCCGCGGTGGTCGAGGGTCTGACCTTGGCCCTTTACCGGTTCGGCTACCGATCGGCCGACGACAAGGGACCGGTATCGGACCGACTCGCCCGGGTGTCACTCGTGGGAAGCACTGCGGCGGGCGTGAAGACGTCGATAGAACAGGCCGAAGCGGTTGTCGGAGGCGTGGTGCTGGCCCGCGACCTGGTCAACGAACCGGGTGGCAGCCTGACGGCGCCGAAGTTCGCCAATCGGGTGCGACGCATGGCCCGCGACCGGGGGCTGACCGTCAAGGTGTTAGACGAGGCGGCCATTCGTCGCGCACGCCTCGGAGGCCTGCTCGGGGTGAACCGCGGCTCCACTCATCCGCCCCGTTTCGTCGAGCTCACCTACACCCCCAAGGGCCGACCAAAGGGCACCCTGGCCCTGGTCGGCAAGGGGCTCACCTTCGACGCCGGCGGGCTGTCCATCAAGTCCGGTCAAGGAATGATGGACATGAAGATGGACATGGGTGGTGCAGCCGCGGTGGTGGGTGCCATGTCGGCCCTGCCGACGGTAGCCCCCCGGTGCCGGGTCCGGGCCTACCTCCCGATGACCGACAACATGCTGGGTGGGGATGCCACCCGACCGGGCGACGTCCTGACCATCCGAAACGGCAAAACCATCGAGGTGCTCAACACGGACGCCGAGGGCCGTCTCGTGCTGGCCGACGCACTGTCGATGGCTTCAGAAGCGAAGCCCGACGCCATTGTCGACCTGGCCACACTCACCGGTGCCTGCATGGTGGCCCTCGGTCCGAGGATCGCCGGATTGATGGGTCGCGGTGATGGCTTTCTCGAACAGGTCGAGGCGGCGTCGTCCAAGACCGGCGAACGAGTGTGGCGCCTGCCTCTTCCCGACGACTACCGCCGCATGGTGGACTCCCCGGTCGCCGACATGAAAAACATCGGCGGACCGTACGGCGGGGCGATCACCGCCGGGCTCATCCTCGGCGAGTTCGTGGCCGAGGGCATCGACTGGGCGCATCTAGACATTGCCGGCCCGGCGTTCACCGACGCCGACGATGCCGAGGTGGTCCGGGGTGGCACCGGTTTCGGTGTGCGCCTGTTGGTCGACCTAGCCAAGTCCTTCACGGCCTGACCTGATCGAAGAGGATCTGCCGATGACGGATGCGTCCGAGGGGCCCGGGAAAGAGACGATCGATGCGGCGTCGCTGGTCGCCGCAGCGGGATCGGTGGCCGTGCTCACCGGAGCGGGCATCTCGACGGACAGCGGTATTCCAGACTTCCGGGGACCGCAGGGCGTGTGGACCCTGAACCCCGAGGCCGAACGGGCATCGAACATCGACGTGTACCTGGCCGACCCTGAGGTCCGGAAGGCCAACTGGCGGGTCATGGCCGGCGGGATGTGGGACGGGGTGGAACCGAACGTCGGGCATCGCGCGCTGGTCGACTTTGATCGGCGGGGTGGGTTGCACACGCTGGTGACCCAGAACGTGGACGGCCTCCACCTCATGGCCGGGACCGACCCGGAGCGCATTGTCGAGGTCCACGGGACGGTTCGACGGTCGATGTGCCTGGAGTGCGGCGTGCAGGACGACATCGAGGTGGTCCTGGAGCGCGTTCGCTCCGGCGAAGAGGACCCCCGGTGCCCGAGGGGGTTCTGTGGCGGCCTGTTGAAGCGGGCCACCGTGAGCTTCGGCCAGGCGCTTTTCGAGGGCGACCTGGACCGGTCGCTGGCCGCGGCGGCCGACGCCGACCTCCTGTTGGCCGTGGGATCGACGCTGGCCGTCGGTCCGGTGAACCTGATGGTTCCGACGGCCGTACAGGCCGGTCGGGCGGTGGTCGTGGTGAACGGTTCGCCGACCGACATGGACGATCTGGCCGAAGTGGTGGTCCGGGGGTCGATCAGCGAACTGCTGCCGACCATCCTCGGTTCATGACGCGATCGGCGAACCGTCCGGTGGTCGAATCCCGACCAGATCGGTAGGATTTTGGTATGGCCACCTTTCGAGATCTCCTGCGGGACGCTAAGTCCCGGATCACCGAGACCGACCCGGCGGGCGCCGAGGCGTTGCTGGCAGCCGGACACCTCCTCCTCGACGTCCGCGAGCCCGACGAGTTCGAGCAGGGGGCGGTTCCCGGCTCGGTCCACATCCCGCGGGGCAACCTCGAGGCCAGCATCGAGAGTCGGGTCGACGACCGGGACCAGCCACTCGTTGTCATGTGTGCCGGCGGGGTCCGCTCGGCGTTCGCCGCCGACACCCTCCAGCAGCTGGGCTACACCAACGTGGTCTCCATGGACGGCGGCTTCAACCGTTGGAAGGACGAGGGTCGCGACTGGCGCACCCCGCGGACCTTGAGCCCCGACCAGCGCAACCGCTACCAGCGCCACGTGCTCCTGCCCGAGGTGGGCGAGGAGGGCCAGCTGAAGTTGTTGGACGCCAGCGTCCTACTGCTGGGGGCCGGCGGTCTGGGCTCCCCGGCCGCCCTGTACCTGGCGGCCGCCGGGGTGGGACGGATCGGCATTGTCGACATGGACGTGGTCGACGAGTCGAATCTCCAACGCCAGATACTCCACAACCTGGATCGGATCGGCGAACGCAAGGTCGACTCGGCCAAGAAGACCCTCACCGCGATCAACCCGGACGTCGACGTCGTCACCTACGACGTTCGCCTCGGCGCCGACAACATCATGGACATCCTCGCCGGATACGACGTGGTGATCGACGGAGCCGACAACTTCCCTAGCCGCTACCTGCTCAACGACGCCTCGGTGAAGCTCGGCGTGCCGGTGGTGCACGGTTCCATCTTCCGCTTCGAGGGCCAGGTCACGGTGTTCGATCCCCGGGATGGGGTCACCTACCGGGACATGCTCCCCGAGCCGCCCCCAGCCGAGTTCGCCCCGAGCTGTGCCGAGGCCGGAGTGCTGGGCGTGCTGCCGGGCATCGTCGGCTCGATCCAGGCGCTGGAGGCCATCAAGTTGATCCTCGGCCTGGGCGAGGGCCTGTCCGGACGCCTGGTGGCCTTCGACGCCATGGACATGTCGTTCCGGGAGTACCGCCTGCAAAGGGACCCGTCCCTCGAGGTGACCTGGGAGAACCGGGACCGCATCGAGATCACTGAACTGGACGGCCTCTGCATGCCGAAGGTGACTACCCCGCACGAAGGCTGACCTGCTTCTGGAGCGTCGGGCAACCGGCGCGTCGGGGTTGGCTCCAGGTGCTGCGAGACTTGCCCCGATGACCTCGATAGCCATCATCGGGACCGGCTATGTCGGGCTGACCAGCGGCGCGTGTTTCGCCCGTCTGGGGCACGACGTGGCGTGTGTCGACGTCGATGCCGACAAGGTGGCCCGGTTGTCGGCCGGAGACGTTCCGATCGTGGAGGAAGGCCTGGACGCCCTGGTGGCAGAGGGACTTGGGTCCGGTCGGTTGAGATTCACCACTGATGTGGCCGAAGGGGTCGCTGATCGTGCGGTGGTCTTTCTCTGCGTCCCCACGCCCCATTCGCCCGACGGGTCGGTCGACCTGTCCTACGTCGAAGCAGCAGCATCGTCTCTGGGGCCGCTGCTGACGTCGGGGGCCGTGGTCGTAAACAAGTCGACCGTGCCGGTAGGGACGACCCGGGTGGTCAAGCGGCTCCTGGATCGCGATGACGTCACGGTGGCCTCCAACCCAGAGTTCTTGCGTGAGGGGAGCGCAGTGGCTGACTTCATGGGGCCAGATCGGATCGTGGTCGGCGCCGATGACGAGCGGTCATGTGAGGTGGTTCGCTCCCTCTACGACGACGTCGACGCCCCGGTGGTGCTCACCGACCCGGCGTCGGCTGAGACCATCAAGTACGCGGCCAACGCCTTTCTCGTCACCAAGCTCTCGTTCGCCAACGCCATCGCTGCGGTCTGCGAGGGGGTGGGCGCCGACATCGACGACGTGGTCCTCGGGCTCGGGTACGACGCCCGGATCGGAGCCAGTCACCTCCGACCCGGCCCCGGCTGGGGCGGCAGCTGCTTTCCCAAGGATTCCCGTGCCCTCATCCACCAGGCCGGGCAGGCCGGCTACGACTTCCGGTTCCTGGACAGTGCCCTCGAGGTGAACCTCCAGCAGTTCGAACGGATGGTGGACAAGGTTCGGCGGGCCGTGGGCGGGGACCTGGAGGGTCGGACGGTGGCCGTCTGGGGCCTCACCTTCAAGGCGGGCACCGACGACCTCCGTGATTCTCCGGCCCTGGAGATCGTCGAGCGGCTGCTGGCTGGCGGGGCGAGACTGCGGGCCCATGATCCCACGGTGTCCGAGTGGCGGCCTCCGATTCCCGATGCCGTCGAACTGGTCGGCGACCCGGTGGCGGCCTGTCGGGATGCCGATGTGCTGGTCGTGCTCACCGAGTGGCCGTTATTCGCCTCGGTCGACCCGGTGGCAGTGGTCGACGTGATGGCCCGTCGGGCCGTGGTCGACACCCGCAACCTCCTCCAGCCCGGGCCGTGGCGCGAGTTGGGCTGCGGGTTCGAGGGCGTCGGCCGTTAGGCACATGGCCGACACGCACCTACCCGGCCGATGAGGCGCGTCCTGGATCGGCTCCCTGAGGGCACCGTGGCCGTCGGTGGTGGCCTAGTCGTCAACGGCCTCACCGCATACACGTTCATCACCCTGGCGTCACGTGACCTTGGTGCCGAGGCGTACTCGCCGGTCGGACTTCTGTGGGCGCTGAGCTTCCTGCTCGGTCCGGGGTTCTTCCAGCCGTTGGAACAGGAGACGGCCCGGGTCATCGCCAGCCATCCCGCAGATCCGCCCCGCCTGGTCGTCGGGCCGGCGGCCATCCTGGGCGGCTCGCTGGCCCTGGGCCTTGTTTTGGTGGCCCTGGTGGCCGCACCCTGGATGGTCGACGGCCTTTTTGCCGGCCACGGGGTGCTTCTGGTCGGCCTCCTGCTGGTGCTGGTCGGTCTGGGAGCGGGCCACCTGGCCCGCGGCATGCTGGCCGGCCTGAACCGATTCGGCGGTTACGCCCGCTACTTCATCGGAGACGGCGTCGGCCGCCTGGCCCTGGTGGGCGTGCTCGGTCTGGTGCTGACCGACGAGGTGGCGATCTACGGCCTGGCTGTCGGCGGTGCGCCGTTCCTGGGGGTGGCCGCCGCGTTGGCAGGTCGACGGTCGGACGGCGCTTCGCGCCCGGACCCGGCTACCGAGGCCGGGCCGGTCCCGGTAGCCGACGGGACCGTCGACCGTCGGGGTGGCCTGGCGGCCCTGGCCCCCGCCATGGGTGCCTTGCTGGTGGCCTCCGTGTCCACGGCCGTCGTGCTCAACGTCAGCCCCCTGGCCGTCGAATTGCTGGCCGGACCGTCCGAAGGCCACGAGGCAGGTCGGTTCCTCAACGCCCTTCTGGTGGCCCGGGTGCCTCTGTTCTTCTTCCAGGCTGTGCAGGCTTCCCTACTGCCCAGGCTCTCGGCGTTGGCCGCCGATCGGAGGTTCGACGAGTTCCGCCACGTGCTGGGTCGACTTCTGGCTCTCGTCGGATTCCTCGGTCTGGCCGCCGTGGTGGCCTGTGGCCTGGTCGGCCACCGGGTCGTAGAGCTGGCTTTCGGAGCCGAGTTCGCCGTCGACCGTCGGGACATGGTCCTGCTGGCCAGTTCCAGCGCCGTGCTGATGGTGGTGCTGTGCCTGGCCCAGGCACTGATCGCCCTCCGTTGGCAGGGCCGGATGGCCCTGGCCTGGTTGGCCGGCCTCCTGGCCTTTCCGATGGTGCTGGCTGTCGGGAGCGACCTGTTCCTCCGGGTGGAGGTGGCATTGCTTGCCACCGTGTCCACCTCGATGGTCGCCATGTCGGTGCTCCTCGGACGACGGTTCCGACTCCTACAATGACCGCCTGACCGGGCGGAACGGGGCGTTCCCACACGTCCAACGACCCGTGTACGGAAGCAACGTGGATCCTCAGCCGACCGACCAGCAGCCTCCAGCCCGCCGACCTGTGTTCTTCTGGGCGGCGAGCTTCCGGTCGATCGTCGTGGTCTCGGCGTTGGTGGGGACCCTGCTGGCCACAGCGTCGCCCGCACCTGCTGACGTGGTGGTCACCGTGGAGGCCGGTGACAGCCTCTCGGAGATCGCCGCCGAGCACGGCACCAGCGTGTCGGCGCTCATGTCGGCCAACGGCATTGTCGACGCCGACCGGCTCTTCATGGGCCAACGACTGGTCATCCCCGGCCCGGGCGCCACCCCGACGACCCTCCCCACCATGGTGGTGGTGGTGCAGCGCGGCGACAGTCTGTCGGGCATCGCTGCGGAGTACGGCGTGACCCTCTCAGCGTTGATCCAGGCCAACAACATCGTCGATCCCGACACGGTGCACGTCGGCCAGGAGCTACTGGTGCCAGGTGCCACCCGGCCGGTGACCCCCACCGGGCCGGTCGTGGTGACCGTCCAACCCGGGGACAGCCTGTCGGCCATTGCCTCGGTGCACGGGGTGTCGGTCTCGGCCCTCATGAACGCCAACGACCTGACCGACCCGGATCGGCTTTCGGTGGGCCAGCAACTGACCATCCCGGGCTCGATGCCGCCGGCCACCACCCTGCCACCGTTGATCGTGACCGTGCGGTCCGGAGACAACCTGTCGGCCATCGCCGCGGCGAACGGGGTGACGGTGTCTGCCCTCATGGAGGCCAACGGAATCACCGATGCGAATCTTCTTTCGATCGGCCAGCAGTTGCGGATACCCGGTCGGTTTGCCCCGCCCATCTACTCGGTGGACTACGGCCCCGTGACCGTCGACGGCCGCGGATGGGGCCACGGCCGCGGAATGGGCCAGTACGGGGCCCTCGGCTACGCGGTGGACGAAGGGTGGGGTCGAGACCAGATCCTCGACCACTACTACGGGGGAACGACACCCACCATCGTCCCCGACGTCGAGATCGGCGTCCGCCTGTTGTCCCACGACAGCGACCCGACGACCGTCTACCTCTCCGACGGCCTGTTGCTGGTCGGCGGGATCCAGGGGCCGTGGACCGTGATCTCGACCCGGGTGGTGCGCCTGGTGCTGGACGGCGACGCCGACCGTTACCGCGTCCTGTCCGGCTCGTCGTGCGGCGGCGACTTCACCGACACCGGGCTGGTCATCCAAAGTCCGGTGGCCCGCATCACTGCGGCCTGGCCGACCGGTTCGGTACACGCCGCCAACGGTGGGATTGCCTCGACGGCCGACGGGGTGGCCTACGAACTGGTCGACACGGCCACCTCGGGCCTCGACCAGACGCTGCAGCTCTGCGAAGGGCCGACATCGGCCACCTGGTACCGGGGCGAGATCCGGGCCGCCCGCTACGGGGCCCGCCAGCGGACCGTGAACTGGGTGGCCATCGAGCAGTACCTCCGGTCGGTGGTGCCCAGCGAGATGCCGTCCGTCTGGTCGGAGATGGGTGGCGGTGCCGGCCAGGCGGCCCTGGAGGTCCAGGCGGTGGCGGCACGGTCGTACGCCTTGGCCGAGGTTCGGTACGGCTACGCCAAGACATGCGACACCATCCGTTGCCAGGTGTATTCGGGGCGTCGGAGCCGACGGGGGTCCGACGGTTGGGACCACGAAACCGCCGCTACCGACGCCGCGGTGGCCTCCACGGCTGGCATGGTTCGCCTGCAGGACGGCGTGGTGTCCCGCACCGAGTTCTCGGCATCCACCGGTGGTCACACCATCACCGCTGATTTCACCGGCGTGCCCGATGCCGGTGACGACGTGTCCATCAACCCCGTGCACCGGTGGACCGACGAGATCGACGTCGAGCGGGTGGGCGACGCCTTCGGGTTGGGTGCGTTGTACGAGATCGAGGTGATCGCCAGGGACGGCTTCGGTGACGACGGCGGTCGGGCCGTCGAGGTGGAACTCCGGGCCCGGGACGGCAACCGCTTCGTGGTGTCGGGCGACCGCTTCCGTCGGGAGTTCGGCCTTCGTTCCAACTGGTTCAGCGTCGGCTACGGGCCGCCCGATGCCGGCACCGCCTTCCCCGACCCGCAGGTGGACGAGTACCGGGTGACCTCGACGTTCACCGCCGAGGACCTGGCCCGGGTCACCGAGGCGGCCGACCATCTCGAGATGACCGTGCCCGAGTTCCAGCGGGCCGGCGTGTGGGTGGTGGCGTTCCTCCTCAGCCTGTCTTCCAGCGAGAGGGACCCGCTCGAGGTGCCCGCCCAGACGGGGACCGAGCGGGTCACCACGGCCTACATGGCTGCCGACGGGGACCAGCAGGCCCTCGAGAAGGTGGCTGCCGAATACTCGCTGGACGGTTCCCAGGCCCAACAGGTGGCCACCACGGTCCTCGTTTTCCTGGTGGGCCTGTCCAAGGCGGCGGGACGCTGATCGAGGCGCCCGGAGGCCCCGTGGGCCTCCCGATACCCTCGTCGCGGTGAAGGGACTGATCCTGGCCGGGGGGAGTGGACGGCGTCTGCGTCCGCTGACCCACACCAGCGCCAAGCAACTGGTCCCCATTGCCAATGTTCCGATCCTGCACTACGTGGTGGCCGACCTGGTGGGGGTGGGGATCACCGACATCGGGATCGTGGTGGGCGACACCGCCGCCGAGGTGATGGCCAGCATCGGTGACGGCAGCAGATGGGGAGCGAAGGTGACCTACATCGCCCAGGATCGGCCCCTTGGCCTCGCCCACGCCGTGGTCGTCGCCGGCCCTTTTCTGGGCGACGAGCCGTTCGCCATGTACCTGGGTGACAACATGTTCGAGGACTCCCTCGACGGGGTGGTCGACGGGTTCGACGGCTGTTCGGCTGCTCGGCTGCTTCTGGCCCGGGTCGACGACCCGTCGGCGTTCGGGGTGGCCGACGTGGCGCCCGACGGGACGATCGTCGGGTTGGCCGAGAAGCCCGAGGAGCCGGCGTCCGACCTGGCCCTGGTCGGCGTGTACCTGTTCGGTCCCCGAATTCACGAGGCGGTGCGGGCCATCGAGCCGTCGGCGCGGGGGGAGTTGGAGATCACCGATGCCATCCAGTGGCTGCTCGACGCCGGCGAAGTGGTGGAGCACCGGGTGTTAGAGGGCTGGTGGATCGACACCGGCAAGAAGGACCCCTTGTTGGAGTGCAACCGCCTGGTGCTGGACCGGCTGGGCGGCGACGGTGTGGTGGTCGACGGCGACGCCGAAGTGGTGGACTCCACTCTGGTGGGTCCGGTGGTGGTGGCTGCCGGTGCCCGGATCAGTGGCAGCACGGTCGGCCCCTACGTGGCCGTGGGCGCCCGCTGCGCCATCGAGGGTTCGACCGTGGAGCACTCGGTGCTCATGGACGGGGCCGTGGTGTCGGACCTCGACCGGCTGACCGGCTCGGTCCTGGGCCGGTCAGCCGAGGTGACGGGGTCTCGCGGCGACCGGGTAGACCTGTCGGTGCTGCTCGGCGACCATTCGGTGGTCGACGCCCGGAGTTCGGAGGGGGGCACCGGTGGCTGAGGTGAGGGCTGTGACAGCCATCGACGGGGTGCTGGTCGTCGACCCGGTGGTCCACGTCGACGACCGGGGCTCATTTGTCGAAACGTGGCGTCAGGAGTGGCTGGGTGACGTGGCACCCATGGTGCAGGGCAACCGGGCCGACCGGGTGGCCGGTTCCCTCGTCGGGTTGCACTACCACCGCCGCCAGGCGGACTACTGGGTGGTGGTCGGGGGGACGGCCCGCGTCGTGCTTCACGACCTGCGGGTCGGATCGCCCACCGACGGCGCCACCGTCGAGATGAACCTCGGGGGCGACGGTCCGGACCGCCATCGTGGCCTGTACATCCCGCCCGGGGTGGCTCACGGGTTCGCGGCGCTCACCGACCTGACCCTCACGTACCTGGTGGACGGCACCTACGACCCGGACGACGAGCTGGGGGTGGCGTGGGACGACCCGGCCGTCGGTGCCGACTGGGTGGTGGCCGACCCGGTGTTGTCGGCGCGCGACCGGGCCAACCCGAACCGGGACGATCTTTCCGACGACCGGCGACCCGTCTACGTGGAGCGCTGAGGTGCGCCTCCTGGTGACCGGGGGCGCCGGATTCATCGGTGCCAACTTCGTCCACCGGGCCGTGGCCCGGGGCGACGAGGTGACGGTCTACGACGCCCTCACCTATGCCGGCAACCCGGCCAATCTGGCGGGCCTGGACGGTCGGTCCGGCTACCGGTTCGTCCACGCCGACGTGTGTGACGCCTCGACCCTGTCGATGGTCATGCCGGGCCACGACGCGGTAGTCCACTTCGCGGCGGAAAGCCACGTGGACCGGTCGCTGGTCGACCCGGACCGGTTCGTCACCACCAACTGCGGCGGCACGGCAACCGTGTGCCGGGTGGCCATGGAGGTCGGCGTCGGGCGGGTGCTCCACGTGTCAACCGACGAGGTGTACGGCTCCATCGGGGAGGGTTCGTTCGTCGAAGGGGATCCGTTGGCCCCCAGTTCGCCGTATTCGGCATCGAAGGCCTCCGCTGACCTGATCGCCCTCTCGTACCACGAGACGTTCGGGCTTCCCGTCGTGGTGACCCGGTCGTCGAACAACTACGGGCGCTTCCAGTTTCCGGAGAAGGTCATCCCGTTGTTCGTGACCCGCCTACTGCGTGGCGGCCGGGTCCCGTTGTACGGCGACGGAGGCAACGTCCGCGACTGGTGTCACGTGGACGACAACTGTGCCGCTCTGGAGCGGGTGCTAACCGATGGCGAGGCCGGCACCGTCTACAACGTGGGGGCGGGCGCCGAGGTCGACAACCTGGACCTGACCCGTCGACTCCTGGACCTATGCGGGGCCGACGAGTCGGCCGTCCAGTACGTGGCCGACCGTCCCGGGCACGACCGCCGCTACTCGGTGGACACCACCCGGATCCGCAGCCTCGGTTGGGCTCCGTCCCGTAGCCTCGACGAGGGCCTGGCCGAGACCGTGGCGTGGTACCGCGACCATCAGGACTGGTGGGAGCCCCTGCTGGGGGATGCCCGGTGACCGTTCTGGTGACCGGCTCCGGTGGTCGCCTTGGGCGAGCCATGGTCGCCGGATTCACCGACCGGGGGTCGGGCGCCGAGCCGGTCGTGGGCCTTGACCGGCCGGCTCTCGACGTGGCCGATCGGCAGGCCGTGCACGCCGCCGTGCGGACCCACCGGCCGACGGTGATCGTGAACTGTGCGGCGTGGACCGACGTCGACGGTTGCGAGGGCGACGCCGACCGGGCCCGACGCATCAACAGCGGGGCGGTGGGCCACCTTCGGGAGGCCGCCGAGACGGTGGGAGCCCACCTGGTCCAGATCTCCACCGACTTCGTGTTCGACGGACGGGCGACCGAGCCCTACCCCGAGGACCACCCGACGGGCCCGTTGAGCATCTACGGGGCGTCCAAACTGGCCGGCGAGTTGGCGGCCGGTCCGGACGCCACCGTGGTACGGACTAGTTGGCTGCAACCCGCTGACGCCTCCGGAATGGTGGAGTACCTCCTGGACGCGTTGGCTGGCGACGGGACGATCCAGATGGGCGACCAGCGCCGGGCCTGCCCGACCTTCGTGGCCGACCTGGTCCCGGTGATCGTCGACCTGGTGGACCAGCGGGTAGCCGGGACGGTGCACGCCACCAACAGTGGCGCAACCACGTGGTTCGAGTTCTCCCAGCACGTGGCCGTGGCCACCGGTCGCGATCCCGACCGGATCGAGGCCCGATCTGACCCGGGGCTGGACGGCACGTCGCCGGCCCCCCGACCTGAGTTCTCGGCGCTGGACAACGGGGTGCTCCGGTCGATGGGCCACCTGGGCCTTCGCCACCACCTCGACGCGGTGGCCGAACTGGTCGCCGGGGCAGGGTTCTGACCGTGCACGTCGACGTCGGCGACACCATTGCCCGCCGGGCCGACCGGACCCTCGATCTGGTGATGATGGCCCTGGCCGTCTGGACGGTGCTCTTCCACCTGGGCCGCCTGACCGGGGTGGGACGCGACGCGACCTTCGGCGCGTGGCTGCTGGTGCTGGTGCTGGCTGCGGTGGGTGCAGCCGCCCGGGCATCCGGGAATCGACCGCATGCCGGACAGGTAGCTGGTCGGGGAGACGGGTGGGCTTTACCCGCCGGACCGGGCTCCGCGGGTCGCCTGTCGCGCTGGCCGTTACTTCCGGGCTTGGCCTCGGCCGGCCTGCTGGCCGTGGTCGACGTGGACGGTCTCTGGTGGCCGGTGGTCTGGTTGGGTCTCCTGGGGGCACTGGGCGTAGCGGTCCGGGCCATACGGGTGGCGGGTCCGACGGCCGCTACGACGGCTCGGGCCGTCCTGTACCGCACGTCGCGAACCGCCGCCCTGTCGGTCCTGCTGCTGGCCGCCCTGGCTGCCCTGCTGTCGTTGACCATGGTCCGGCCCGATCAGGACGACGTGTTCGTAGTCAACCGTTCAGCCTGGGTGGCCGCCCACGACGGGGCCTTTCCAGACCGCGACACCATCTTCAGCGATGATGTGTTGCCCGTTGAGCGACCCGCTGCGTTGGCCACCTCGGTCGAAGCCCTGCTGGGAAGCGCAGCGGCCGCCGGTCGGGTCTCGGCGGTCGGGTTGACCCATCTGGGGTTCGGCCCGCTGGTGGCCGCCCTGGCCGTACTGGCCACCTGGCGGCTTCTACGGGGTCTGGGTTCGAGGTCCGCGGCGGCCGCCACGTGGGCCGGTACCGCCTTTCTGGTGCTGGACGGTGCCGTCCACGGTTCGTTCGGCAACTTCTTCGCCGGCAGGTCCTGGCAGGGCAAGGCGGTCTTCCTGCTGATCGTCGTACCCACCCTCTGGCACCACGGGTCGGCCTACGGGCGCAGTGGGAGACGCCGTCACCTGTGGATGGTGGCCGCCGGCGTGGTGGCCGGCCTCGGACTCACCTCGTCGTCTGTGCTGATCGCCCCGCCGGTCGTGCTGGCCGCGGTCGGGGCCGCCGCCTGGGACAGCGGTGATCTCCGCCGTATCGTCGGGGCGACGGCCGCTGTGACGCCGGCGTTGCTGGCCGGCCTGTACGCCCTGGCCGCCGATCCTCAACGCCTCGGCGACGTCGGCGCGACCTTGGCCTTCCTCGACGTGGGCCGCCTGCTTGACAGCGGGACCGAGCCGGTGGCCGTGCTGCGAATGGTGTTCGGCGACGGCCTTCCGGCGTTCTTGGCCCTCGGGGCAGCGTTGACCGCCTGGGCTGTGGTGGGCCCCCGGAGTTCACGTCTGGTGCTGCTGGCCGGGCCGGTGGTGGTCTTCGGGGCCTTTCTGGCCCCCGGGGTACTTGACGTGCTTGATGCCGCCGGCGAAGCCGACGCCGTGGCCTGGAGGACCCTCTGGGTGTTGCCGTTACCGGCCATGGTGGGCCTGGTTCTGACCGCGGTACGTCCCGGCGTGAGGGCCGCCCCGGCCATGGTTCCGGCGGTACTGCTGGCCGCCCTGCTGGTCGTCGGTACGCCGATCACCAGTGGGGACAACCGGGGCACAGAGTTGGTGTGGCCGCCGGTAGTCGACCTGCCGCGCCCCGAGGTGGAGAGTGCCCGCACCCTTCGTTCCCTGGCGCCGTTTGGCGGGACGGTGGCCGGTCCGGAGGACGTGGACTTCGCGGTGGCCGTACTGGGCGTAGACGTGCGGGCCGTCAATCCCCGGTCGTCGTACCTGCAGGGGCGTCACGCGGGAGCCGACTTTCATGCCATGGATCGCCTGACCTTGTCGCACGCCCTGTCGCATGGCCATGCCGAGTGGGGGGCCGACGCCGTAGCCCAGGCCGTTGAGGTGTTGTCACCGGACGCGATCTGCCTCACGTCGGGAGGCGGCGACGAGGTGGCCGACGTATTGCTCGTTGCCGGGTACGTCAGGGTGGCCGAGGACCCCGTCTGCCGGTTCTACGTGCGCTGATCGACAGCCGGTCGGGGCCGCTCAGCGCAGGCGTCGGACCAGGTCGGCCAGGCGTCCACCGCCGGGGAGCCGCTTGAGGGCGGCGAGGCGTCGACCCAGAGGGGATCGTCCACCGCTGCCCACTGTCGGGTTGGCCACGCTGCGGCGGCCCACCGCCCGGAGCTGGGCGACATGGGTGGCCAGGTCGCCGCCCATGGCCTCAACTCTCAGGGACGCCTCGGCCAAGTGCAGGTGGTCCACGGTGGCGTTCGGAGGGCCGTCGGGCAGCAGGGCACACAGTTTGTCGGCCAGTCGGTCCACGGTGGTCGACGTAGGCCAGGGATGGCGGGTCCCGCCGGCCACCAGGGTGGCAGCCAGCTTCCAGCAGGTTCGGACAGCCACCAGATGGCGGTCCACGCCACCCGTTGCCTCCCATTCGTCGTCCACGAAACGCAACTCGTCCGGTCGGTCGACCGGGCCCACCAGGTTGTCCAGGCCCAGGTCCAGGTGGTCGCCGGGCAGCACGGTCCGGCTACCGGCCGACAGGAACGGATGGGCTTCGGTGTCCGACACCGTTCGGTGCACCGCACCCTGGTCGGCCACTGCCGACCAGGCGGCCAGCACGACCCGCACCCCGGTCAGGTCTCCGGCACGGATCCGGTCCAGGGCCACCTGCTCGAGGTTGGGTCCCGGTGTGTAGTCGTCGGTTGCCCCTCCCGGCGAACGCAGGACCAGCCAGCGGTCGTCCCCAGTGGCTGCGCCGACCAAGTGGGTGGCCCGGCGGTCGATGCGCCGGACACCGTCATCGGTGAGGCGCCGGACACGCAGGTGGGCACGCCGTCGGTCGCCGGTGAACCGCCAGGCCAGGGCGTCGCCGTCGGAGCGGCGGTCCAGTGCAGTGTCGTCGGTGGCCGCCACCACCAGGAACGAGTTGGCCATGTCGGCTCCGTGACCGGCTCCGATGACCTGCCGGTGGATGGCCCGCTCATCGGCCGACACCCGCCCGCCCATGCGACTGCGGTCGATGGGGGGACCGACCAACTGGTCGACGAGGTCGACGGCGTCGGGCTGGTCGTAGCACCGGTCGGTCAACACGGTGGTGGGCAACTTGTAGTCGGGGAACGGCTGGTACCAGCGTTGGGCGGTCAGGCCGGCGGCCGTCAGGTGCCCGGCCAGTTCGGGGCGTGAGAAGGTGCGCACGGTGGCCGTGGCGCCGGTTGCGGCCACCGGTGGGTAGCCCTCCAGGCCGACGAACGGCAGTCCGAGGTGGTCCTCGTCGGCCTGCAACCAGTAGGCGAGGCCGAACCGGTTCTCGATGGCCACCACCAGGGCGCCGCCGGGGCGCACCAGAGCGGCCAGGTGGGCCAGGAAACGGTCGGGTTCGTGGCCTGCGTACTCCAGCACCCCGACGCACAGCACGAGGTCGAAGCCGTCGTCGTCAACGACGTCGGTGGCCGCACAGTGGCGGACCTCGACGTCCAGGTCCTCGCACCGCAGCGCGGCGGCCTCGGCCCGTAGTCCGTCGCCCTCGACGGCCACCACGCTGGCTCCCTGCTCGGCCGCCCACCGGCTATTCACTCCGCTGCCCGCTCCAACGTCCAGGATCCGGACCCCGGTTCCGACGCGCAACGGCTGCAGGAGGTTGGTGCGGGCCCGACCGAAGTGGTAGCGGGTCGGCCAGTCGTCGATGTGGGCGGCCAGTTCGTCAGACGCGCTGGATCGATCCGTGGCGTCGCGGAGCACAGCGGTGATCCGGTCCTCGGCGCCATCTCGCCAGCACCGGTCGCTCACGAGCCGTCCGATCCGGGGTCATCTGATCGGGGGCCCGTCGCTTGGGCGTCCACCGATCGGGCCGACCAGGTGCCACCGAGGGCCACCAGGCCGTTCTGGTGGTCGCCACCGCTGGGTTCCACCTCGAAGCGAATCAGGTGGGTGTGGCGCTCGAACACCTTGCGCATCGACGCATCGTGGAGGGCGACCGACAGTTCGTAGGTGCCGGGTTGCACGGCCAGGGCGTCTATGGCGTAGTCCACCTCGACGGTGCCGGCACCGTTGCCTCCAGGGGCCTCTTCGGGAACGAGCCCGCGGGCCTCCGCGCCAGAGTTGATGCTGGCCACGTGGGTTCCGTCGGACCGGTACAACCCGAGGGCCACCGTCAGCGGTTCGTCGGCCCGCCCGGCGTCCACCCGGACCCGGAATCGCACCGGGTGGCCCGATCCGACCCGGTCCATCCGATGCCCGTTGGGGTCGACCAGGTCGACGGCCCGGACCAGGTCGTCGTCGCCCAGCCCTCCGAACCGGCGTTGAATGCCAGGTGTCGGGGTGCCAGGTGTCGGGGTGCCCGGTGCCGGCTCGTTGGCGCCGTCCAGGAAACTGTTGATGACCTCGGGTGACGGACCGACGGTCTGCAGGGCACCGTTCTGGATCCATGCCGTGCGCTCGCACAGCCAGCTGACCATGTCCAGGTCGTGGCTGACCAACACGATGGTGCGGCCCTCGGCCTTCAGCTGGGCGAACCGGTCCAGGCAGCGCCGCTGGAACGAGTGGTCGCCCACGGCAAGCACCTCGTCGACCAGCAGGATCTCCGGTTCCACGTGGATGGCCACCGAGAATCCCAGGCGGACGTACATCCCCGACGAGTAGTTGCGTACCGGCTCGTCGATGAAGCGGTCCAGCTCGGCGAAGCCCACGATGTCGTCGAAGCGCCGACGGATGTCCCTTGACGTGAAGCCCAGGATGGCGCCGTTCAGGTACACATTTTCGCGGCCCGTCAACTCCGGGTGAAAGCCGGCGCCTAGTTCCAGGAGGGCCGACAGGCGACCGTCGACGGTCGCCGTGCCCTCGTCGGGGCGGAGGATCCCGGCCAGCACCTTCAGCAGGGTGCTCTTGCCTGAGCCGTTGCCGCCAATGATCCCGAAGGTCGAACCATGGGGGATCTCCAGGTCCAGGTCACGCAGGGCCCAGAACTCCTCGTAGCGGGTGCGGTGGCCGGCCAGCATGGTGGCCTTGAGGGTCCAGTTCCGGTCGTGGGTGAGGCGGAACCGCTTGCCTAGACCCTCGAGGTGCACCGCCGTGCCGGTGGGTGGCGCCATGCTCACACCTCCTCGGCCATGCGGGGCTCGAGCCGGTTGAACACACGGAACCCGGCTACCAGCACGATGGCTGTGGCGGCCACGATGGCCAGCCACCGTTCGGCTGACGGGAACCTCAGGTCGTAGAGAACGTTCCGGTAGGCCTTGGCCCACGACACCATCGGGTTCAACTGGTAGAGGGTCCGGTAGCCGACGCCCAGGAACTCCCGGTCAGCCGGGACCATGTTGAGCGGGTAGAGGATGGGTGTCAGGAACATCCACGGGGCCAGCGCCACACCGAGGAAGTGCTGGACGTCACGGAAGTACACGTTTGCTGCGCTGATCATGAGCGCCAGCCCGATGGTGAACAGCAGTTGCAGGGCCATGAGGAGCACCAGCACCGGGATCCACTGGAAGGCCACGTGGCCCTGGAGGACGGCGATGAGAACCAGCAGCACCGTCATTTCGACCAGCAGGGTCAAGAAGCGGGCCAAGACCGACGAGGTGGGGAGCACCCAGCGTGGGAAGTAGATCTTGGTGACCAGCGGGGCGTTGGCCGTGATGGCCCGGGTGGCCTCGGTCAGGCTGGTCACGTGGAACTGCCATGGCAACAGGGTGACGAGCAGGAACACGGCGTAGGAGTGGAGGCCGCTGGGGTCGCCGATCGACGGTTCGATGCGCAGGAACACGGAGAAGACGGCCGAGTAGACGACCACCGCGACCACCGGGTTGAGTACCGACCACGTCCAGCCCAACGCCGAACGCTTGTACTTGGACCGGAGGTCCCGCAAGGTGAGGTTGACCAGGAGGTCCACCGGGAGGAGCGCGTGGAGGTCGCGGCGCGACCGCGGTAGCCGGGGGAGGGGCACCGACCGAGCCTACCGGTCGGCCCCGTGGCGGCCGGGGGCGCCCCGGCGCACCGGTGGGGCGGGGCGCCGGTGGCTGCCTTCTACGCTGATCGGGATCCTTCGATGAACACCAAGCCACCCACCCCCATCCCGGACTACGAACCGGATTACGAACCGGGCTACCCGCCGGAACCGGAGTCGATGTCCTCGGGCCCGTTCCTGCGCCGGTGCTACGTGCGTCTGTGGCGGGTCGGCTTCCGCTGGTTGTACGCGCTGGATGCCGTGGGGATTTTGTTCGTGGTGGTGGCAGTCACCGTGGCCCGCTTCGGAACCGACTGGCCTGACCCGGGCGAACTGACGGCCGGCATGGTGGCCCTGACGGCGATCCTCCAGGTCACGTTCTACTTCGGCGGGCTATACGAGAAGCAGGCCCGGCTGGGCCATCGGATGTGGTTCGCCAGGGTGGTCGGCCTGACCCTGGTCGCTCTGGCCGTCGGGTTCGTGCTGGTGCTGCCCACCGGCCGCTACGCCGTCCCCCGGGCCAACCTGGCGGCCATTGGCGTGGGCGTGGTGCTGGTGGCCACCGGCACCCGGGTCCTGTCACGCCAGTTGCGGTCCCGACGGTTCGGTCCGCCGAGCGTGCTGCTGGTCGGGTCGACTGACGAGACGGAGCGGGCCGCCGCCCATCTGGGTGAGACCGATCGGACCGCGGTCGTGGTGGCCCGGGTTCCGGTGGGTGCCGGGGTGGCGGCACGGGCCGACGAGCACCGGGCCACCGACGTGGTGTTCGTGGACGATGTGTCCCTGGGTGACGTGATGCCCGAGCCGCTCGCCGCCCTCGACCGTTCGGGTCGGGGCGTGTACCTGCGGGTCACGGCGACCACCGCCCTGCTTGGCCTGCGTGACGTGCGCGAGATCGGCGGTATGCCGTACGTGGCCATCCGTGCCCGGGCTCTTCGCACCCACCAGGTGCGCCTCAAGCGCCTGGTGGAACTGGTCGTGCTGCTGGCGGCCGTCCCGGTGGTGGTGCCGGTGGTGGCCCTTCTCGCCACCTACGTTCGCCTGGTGGCCGGCGGCGGGGTGCTGTACCGCCAGGTGCGGACGGGGCGCCACGGGGAGCCGTTCACGATGGCCAAGTTCCGGACAATGCACCACGACGCCGAGGCCGACGGCACGGCCCGCCTGGCTGTAGCGGACGACGCCCGTGTGGTGCGCGGCTGCCGCTGGCTGCGTCGGACCCGGCTCGACGAGCTACCTCAGCTGTGGCACGTGGTGCAGGGCCGCATGTCCCTCGTCGGACCCCGGCCCGAACGACCCGAGCGGATCCTCGAGTTCGAGGCGGCTCTGCCGGGCTACGGCCGGCGCCACGAGATCGCCCCGGGCATCACCGGCCTGGCCCAGGTGCGGGCCGGCTACCACACCGATCCGGCCTACAAACTGGGCCACGACCTCCAGTACCTGGTCTCGTGGTCGCCGGTGCTGGACCTCCAGATCCTGGCCCGGACGGTGCTGGTGCTGTTCCGACCGGGCAGCTGAGGGCCGACCTGCCAATGTCGGACCAGCCGATGCCCGGTGAGGAAGCTGGTTCTCCGGTGCCCGACGTGGCCGTCGTGCTGCCGGTACGGGACGGGGCGGCCACGCTGGGTGACGCCGTGACGTCGGTGCTGGCCCAGGAGTTCACCGGAACGATCGAGGTCTGCATCGCTGCGGCACCGTCGGCCGACCGGACACGCGAGGTGGCCGACGGACTGGCCGCCGCCGACCCGCGGGTGACGGTGGTGGACAACCCGGCGGGCGTCACGCCGGCCGGACTGAACGCCGCCATCCGGGCCACCTCGGCGCCGGTGGTGGTCCGGGTCGACGGCCACGCTGAACTGTCGCCGGGCTACGTGGCCCGGGCTGTCGAGACGCTGGAGCGAACGGGGGCCGTCAACGTGGGGGGCATCCAGGACCCCCGGGGGACCACGCCACTGGAGGTGGCGGTGGGCCGGGCCATGGCGTCGGGCTTCGGTGCCGGCGACGCCCGCTACCGCCGCGGCGGCCCCGAGGGGCCCGTTGACACCGTGTACCTCGGGGTGTTCCGGCGTGTCGCCCTCGAGGCGGTCGGGTCGTTCGACGAATCGCTGGTTCGCAACCAGGACTACGAGTTGAACTGGCGACTCCGTGAAGCCGGGGGGAAGGTGTGGTTCGACCCGGCGCTACGGGTGGCCTACCGGCCCCGCGGCTCGGTTGCCGGACTGGCCCGCCAGTTCTTCGGCTACGGACGCTGGAAGCGGGTGGTGCTGCGCCGTCACCCGAGGTCGCTCCGGTGGCGGCAGTTGGCCGCTCCGGCAGCCACGGTCGGCGTGGCGGTGGGCCTGGTCGGCGGACTGTGGTGGCTGCCAACTCTGATTCTGCCTGCCGGCTACCTGGCTGTCGTGGCGGGGGCGTCGCTGGTGGTCGGCGACCGTCCGGGCACCATGGCCCGCCTCCTGGTGGCCTTTCCGACCATGCACCTGGCGTGGGGCGCGGGGTTCCTCATCGGGCCGCCCCGCTCGGCGGGACGCAACCGGTCGGTTCAGGACGCCTCGTAGGCAGCCAGTACCTCACCGGTCGGCCCGTCGGCCACGATTCGGCCGCCCTGCAGCCAGATCACCCGGTCACAGGATCGTCGGATCTCTCCCAGGTCGTGGCTGACCAGCAGCACCGTTCCAGAACCCGCCCGATGCTCGTCGAGTCGCCGGGCGCTCTTCTCGCGAAACGCCCGGTCGCCGACGGCCAGTGCCTCGTCGATGAGCAGGATCTCCGGCGAGGTGGCAGTGGCCACCGAGAAGTGCAGTCGGGCCCGCATGCCCGACGAGTAGGTCTCCATCCGCATGTCGATGGCGTCGCCCAACCCGGTGAACTCGACGACCGCTGGAACCAGGTCGTCGACGGCGGCCCTGTCCAGGCCCTGGGCCAGCAGGCCGACCTCGATGTTTCGTCGACCCGTCAACTGGTTGCGCAGCACGGCCTGTACACCCAGGAAGGCCGGAACCGACCTGACCAGGATCTCGCCGGCCGACACGGGCAGGAGGCCGGTGGTGGCCTGCAGAAGGGTGGTCTTGCCCGAGCCGTTGGGGCCGACCACGCCCACGCTCTCGCCCACGTGGACGTCGAACGTTACGCCCCGCACGGCGTGCACCTGCTGGGCAGCCGGACGTTGTCCACGGAGCAGGTCGCGGATGAGGGGGCGGTGCGACCGGATGGTGTAGGTCACCTCGGCGCCCACGCAGCGCAGCGCCAACTCGGTCATCCGGTCCGCCCGTAGGTCTGTTCGCCGGCCCGGAACACGGCGAACCCGGCCACCAGCGCCACCAGCGCCCAGGCCACGGCGGCCGCTGCCTCCACGACGGTGGCCGGTCCGCCGACCATGACCCACCGCCAGGCCGTCACGTAGACGTACATCGGGTTGAGGGCGAACAGGCCCCGCAGAAAGGCGTCGTCCACGTAGTGGTCGACCGAGTAGAGGACGCCCGACACGTAGAACAGCAGGCGGAAGACGAACGGCAGCAGGTTCTCGAGGTCGCGGTACAGGTGGTTGAACCGGGCGGCGGCGAAGCTGGCACCCAAGCTGAACAGGGACTGCAGGGCGAACAGCACGGGCAGGAGCAGCCAGCGGGCGGTCGGTGCGTTGCCGTGGGCCACGACGACGACCAGCATCACCGCGAACACCGGACCGAAGGCGACGGCCTGGCCGACCGAGTTGGACAGCGGCAGAGTGGCCCTAGGGAAGCGCAGGGTCCGGATGAGGCCCATGGACGACACCATTGACCGGGCGCCGTCGCTGATGATCCGCTGGGAGTAGTGGAAGGCGAACACGCCGAGGGTCAGGAAGACCAGATAGCTGTCCACCCCCCGGTCAATGGGCATGATCACGCCGAACACCAGGAAGTAGACGCCTACCTGGAGCAGGGGGTTGAGCACCAGCCATGCGCCGCCCAGCAAGGTGTGGGCGTTCTGGGAACGCAGGTCGTTGAGCGGCACCTGGACGATGTAGTCCCGGCGGGCCCACAGGTCACGCAGGTAGACGCCCAGTGGTGTGGGTCGACCGATCGGGAAGAGCCCGTCGGTGGAGGGTTCGGTGGGGGTGGTCATCGATGGAGGACGTCCCGTCGATCGGGACCGGTGACAGGGTAGGCGGGGGCCCGACCGGGAGTGGTTCACCTTCGGTGGCCTCCGTGTAGCACCATCTGTGTCGATGGAACGCGAAACCACCCCTCACGGAGCACCGGCCGACGGGCCGCTGGTCCACGTGGTGTGGGGAACCAAGGCCGAGGCCATCAAGGTGGCACCGGTGCTGCGCGAACTGGAGAACCGGGGGTTGCCCTACCGGCTGGTCGAGACCGGCCAGCACGGGGCCTACCTCCCCGGTCTGCGCCGTCGCCTCGGCGTGCGAGAACCCGACGTCCGCCTGGGAGGCGACCGGGACGCCGATTCGTTGCCGGCCGCCGTCCGGTGGGCTCTGCGAATGGCAGGTCTGCTGGTCTCCGGCGGTGGCCTGCGAAACCGGGTGTTCGGGGACCGTGGTGGCGTCTGCCTGGTGCACGGCGACACCCCGTCAACCCTGCTGGCCACCCTCATGGCCAGGCGTGCCGGCCTGCCGGTGGTCCACCTGGAGTCCGGGCTGCGGTCGGGCAGCTTCGGGCATCCGTTCCCAGAGGAGGCCATCCGGGTGCTGGTCATGCGTCGGGCCGCCGTGTGCCTGGCCCCCGATGCCCGTTCGGCAGCCAACCTTGCGGCGATGGGCCTCTCGGAGCGCACGGTGGAGACGTCAGGCAACACGGGCCTGGAGGCTCTGCGCGACGCTCTAGGCGACGTGGAACCCGGGTCGGGTCCGGTGGTGGCCACCATGCACCGGGTCGAGAACCTGCACCGCGCCGACCGGTTCGACGGCTTCCTGGACCTGTTGGGTCGGGCCGGGTCGGACGTGACCTTCGCCGTGCACCCGCCCACCGATGGCGTCCTGGCCCGGCGGGGCGGTCGTGCCGCCGTAGAGGCCACCGGTGTGGTCATCACCGACCTGGTGCCCTACGACGAGTTCGTGACCATGCTGGCCGCCGCCCCGTTCGTCATCACCGACGGAGGGTCCATCCAGGAGGAGTGCGCCCGCCTGGGCGTACCCACCCTGCTGTGGCGGGACCGCACCGAGCGGCACGACGGCGTGGGGGACAACGTGCTGGTCAGCCGGTACGACCCGGCCGAGGTGGACGCCTTCCTGGCCGATCCGCAGAAGTGGCGTCGACCTGCCAGGACGGGTGACGAACGGCCGGCCGCCGAGGTGGTCGACGTGCTGGTCCGGATGCTCGACGAGATGCCGGAGGGGAGCTAGCTCCCGGATCGGCCACGGCGTGCCACCACCTCGGCCACCACGGTGACCAGCAGATCCCGGACCAGCAGGACGGCCCGGAACCCTGCCACCAGCAGCACGGCCTCGGCGCCCCAGTCCATGACGGCGACCAGCGTCCCCTCGAACACCCCGAGTCCCTGGGGGGCGAACAGGGCGATGAACCCGGCGCCCCACGACACGCCGAAGGCCCCCACCGTGTCGAGCCAGGCAATCGTCGTCGAGCCGACGACTTCGAGGTAGGCCCAGAACAGGGTGCCGATGGCCAGCCAGTAGCCGACCAGCACGGCGGTCAGGCGTGCCAGCGTGGGGATCCCAGGGACTGCCGCCGCCTCGCCGCCGCGTCGGCGAACCCGGTGGGTCACGAGGCGGCCGATGGTGGCCCCGCCGAGGCCCACGACGGCCACCAGGGCCAGCACGGCGACCACCGCCATCCACGCCGGGGCCTCGCCGGCGGCGGCCAGCAGGACCGTTCCGACGACCACGGCGACCGGTGCACCGAGAGCCAGTTCCAGCCCGCCGGCCGTGGCCGACGCCGGTGCGCTGATCCCGTGGTGCCGCAGCAGTGCGGCCCGTCCCGCCGCGTACCAGATCCCGCCGGGGAGGTAGCGGGCCAGCAGCGCCCGCGCCGAGGCGTGGAGCACCACGTTGTAGCGGGGCGACTGACCCATGGACCGGAGGGCCAGCGTCCAGAAGGCGGCGTTTGGCACCAGCAGGAGGCACGAGGCGGCCACCAGAAGCACCAGTGGGCCCGGTCGCAGTTCGGAGACCAGATCACACAGGGCGTCGTAACGGGTGGCCGTGAGCCAGACAGCCAAGCCGACTACCACCAGCAGCCACAGCGTCCGGAGGACCATTCGGCGCTGCTGGCCGGTCACGAGGCCTCCAAGAGGCCGTCCAGCACGTCGACGTTGCGTCCGGCCAGTGTCCGCAGGCGTTCCACGGCCTCGGGGAGGCGATCACGTCCAGCCAGGACTTTGGCCAGTGTGTCGGCCAACCCGGGTTCCATGGTGTCGGCCCCGGCGGCCAGCACGCACGCTCCCGGGCCCAGGTCGTCCACCAGCGATCGGAGCTTGGGCGAGAAGGGGAGGGCCACCACCGCGGCGCCCCCGGCGGCGGCCAGTACGGCACCGTGGTAGCGCATGGTGGCGACGGCCTCGAGGCGGCCCAGGGTGGCCACCACCCCGTCGAGGCCCGGTTCCAGAACCTGGGCCGGGGTGGCCATCCGTTCGGCCACCTGGCGGTGCACCGGACCGTCGTGGGTGGCGTCGAGGGCCACGAACCGCACAGTCAGGCCGGTAGAGCGGGCGGCGTCGTCGAGAGCGTCGGCCATGGCCTGTGCCTGCTGGTCGGGCCAGCGTGGCGTCCGGCCAAGGGCAGCGGGGCGTAGACGACCGGTCTGGGGGGCTCGAAGGCACACCCCGAGGGCGCCGTCACGTTCCACGTCGGGCGGCTGGGTCAGGAAGGCCAGGTCGGCGGCCCGTACCACCCGCTCGATGCCGAGGGCCCGCAGGGCTTCGGCTGACGGCTCGTCGCGCACGGCGATCGCCGTGTGGTCGACGAGGGCTCGTTGCACCTGGGCTCGGCCCCGGGCGGTGGTCAGCCCGTCGGCCCCCAGCCCGATGCCGGCCCACGGCACGGAGATGCGGCGGGCCGCGTGGATCCGATGCAGGTGGTACGGGAGGTTCCAGATGCCGGTCTCGTCCTGAAGAAGTCCGCCGGGGCCGAACACCAGGGCGTCGGACGTCACCAGGCGTCTCCGCAGGGCCGACGGGCGTAGATGGCCGAAGGCGTCCGGTGGGGTTTCTGCACCGTGGATCGCAGCGGTGGATGCCGGGGCGATCGACGGAGCGGAGACGGCCACGCCCCGGTCGGCGAGGAGCCATCCCATCTGGCGGAACAGCAGCTCGTCGCCGAGGTTCGTCGAGCCGACCCATCCGGCCACGGTCACCCGGTCAGCCACGGTGGTCGACACTATCGTGAGGCGATGCAGCGACCGGGGGCGCGACCGATAGACGACGCCCGAACCCCGTCAGGTTCCACTGAGGGGCTTGGGCTGGTCAACCGGATGCCGGCGCTGCTGGTGGCCGGGGTGGCGGCCTTCCTGGCCGTCACGTGGGCCCGATCGTTCGGCCTGCCACTCGGTGATTCCCACGAGGGCCGTGTGCTGGGCCAGTTCGCCCTCCACGTCCGGAACTTCTGGGAACTGGGCCCCGTCGACTCGTCGTTCGGGGCCGACTGGCGTCCCTTCTCCGACGTGCCCTACACCCACCATCCGCCGCTTCTCACCGGGATCCACCTGCTGGTGTCCAGCGTGATCGGGCAGGGCCTGTGGCAGCTCAAGGCGGTCAGCTACCTGGCTGGGCTGGCCACCGTTCCGGTCCTGGCACTAGTTGGGCGACGCCTGGGATTCGCGGCGATGCCGGTGGCCATAGCCGTCGGCGCTCTGGTGGCCACCCCGTGGTGGTGGATCTACGGGCGCCTCGGACTGGGTTTCCTGCCCAACTTGTTGATGATCGCCACGGTGCTGATGGTCGCCGACCGGCCCACGGCCCCGGGAGCCGATGGTTCGGGCAAAGGCACGGGTACGGGTACGGGTTGGGCGGCGACGGCGTCGCTGGCCGCAGTTGCTGCGTCGTGGCACGGCATGTTCCTGGCCCCGTTGCTCTGGGTGTGGTTGTGGCGTCGCCGAGGCCTGGACCGGGTGGTCGTGGTGGTCGGGGCGGCCATGGCCGCCGGTGCGCTGGTCGTGTTGCTATGGGTCACCCAGGGGGCGGGTTTGGGCGAGTTGGGCGACCACGCCGGGCGTCGCATCGGTGTCGACCGCACGGTCGGCGAGTTCCTGGACCGCCAGTGGACGTTCGCCCGGGGGTTGCTGCCCGGCTGGTATCTGGTGCTGGCTGTTCCCGCTTTGGTTGCCGGCCTGGCCGACCACCGGTCCCGGGCCCTGACCGGGATGCTGGTGGCCATGGTGGTGGCGTTCGCCGTGGTGCCGTCGGACAACGCCTGGATCCACGACTACTGGAATTTCCCGGTCCTGCTGGCCCTGTTCCCGGGGTTTGCCGCCCTGGCCGACCGGGTGTTGGGCGCCCAGGTGCTGGCTGGGCTGGGCCACAGCGTGCAGGTCGCGGCGGTAGCGGTACTGCTCGTCGGGGCGCTCGTGGTGCTGGATGCAGGCAACGGGCATAACCGGACGTTCGTCACGCCGGCCGAGGCAGGGCACCTGCTCGACGCTGTCGGGCCGGCTCCCGGCCAGGAGATCCTCTGGCACACCCCTCAGGTTCCGTGGCCGACCTGGGGATCGGCGGCGTGGGGCCTGTCACCGGGCGCCTTGGCCACCCGGGCCGACGTGGCTACCGTGTCCGATGGTGACCGGGTGGTGCTTCGCCTCGACCGCCTGCCGGCCTTCGTGAACCGGTCGGTGGTCGACGATGCGCTGGCCGTCCGGGCTCCCTACGCAGTGGTGACCGGTGCCGACCTGCGCCGCCACCTGTCCTCCGACTGACGGATCCACCATGGACACCTCCCAGCACACGCCGAGTCCGGTCGGCCGACCATGAACCCCGATGCCGTGTACGGCAACGACTGGCGGTCGCTGGATCCCCCGGAGATTGGCCAGTGGACGCCAACTCAGCGGGTCACCGTGGTGGTGCCCTGCTACCAGGGCCAGGAACCCCTGGCCCTCACGTTCGCCGCGCTGGCCGCCCAGACCTACCCGATGGACCTGCTCGAGGTCGTGGTGGCCGACGACGGGTCCGACCCGCCGATCACCGTGCCGCCGGGTGCGCCGTTCGAGGCCCGGGTGGTGGCCCAGGAGCGGGCAGGGTTCGGCCTGGCCCGGGCCCGCAACACCGGTGCGGCGGCCGCCACCGGATCCATCCTGGTGTTCCTGGACTGCGACATGGTTCCCGAGCCGGACCAGATCGAGGCCCACGCCCGCTGGCACCACCTCGATGACCGCATCCTGACCCTGGGCTTTCGCCACCACGTCGACTTCGACGGGATCACCGAGGCCGACGTGCGGGCCACCGGCCGCATCGAGGAACTGATGGGGGGCCGCAACGTCTCGTCGCCCCAGTGGATCGAGTTCCACATGACCCGCACGAAGGATCTCACGTCGTCTGACACCGACCTGTTCCGCATCGTGACCGGCGGCAACCTCGGCATCTCCAAGGCGTTCCACGACCAGTTGGGAGGGAGCGACGAGTCGTTCACCCAGTGGGGGGCCGAGGACACCGAGTTGGGCTACCGGGCCTTTAACGCCGGGGGCCTGCTGGTGCCCGAGCGTCGGGCCGTTGCCTGGCATCAGGGCGAAGGGGCGGCCCCCGACGCCCGTGAGCAGGCCTCCCAGGTCGAGCAGCGGCACAAGTTGTCCCACCTGATTGCCGAGAAGGGGTTCCGCCGGTCAGTGGCCGGCCGCACGTTCACCGTGCCGTTGGTGACGGTGGCTGTGGATGCCACGGGGCGCGGGTTCGACGACGTGTCCGACCAGGTCGAGAACCTGCTGGGGTCGGACCACCACGACCTGCTGGTCGGGATCCGCGTGCCGTCCGGCCATCCCGAGGAGGTCCGGATCGGACGCGAGTTCGGCCCCGATCCACGGGTGGTGCTGTCCGACGACCTGTCGGCCGACGTGCCGCACGCCGCGGTGCGCCTCGACGTTCCAGCCAGGGTGCGCCTCTGGCGGACCGACGTGGGGTCGATGCTTCGTAGTCTCGACGGTTTGGGTCTGGTGGTCGCCGCGCCCGACGAGGCCCCTGCCCGGGCCGCCGGTGATGGTGCGGCCGTTGCGGGAATGCAGGTCCGCATGGTCCGCAACCGTGCCCTTTGCCGGGCCGTCCACGTCGGAGCCAGGGATCCGTGGGAGACGGCCGGTGAACTGTTCGGTTCGCGTGTGATGGGAGGCGACGCCACAGGGTTGAAGGTGGTCCGTGATCGGTCCACCCGCTCGGCGGTCCCCTTCCGGCCGGTCGACAACCCGCCGTTGGTCGTGCTGGCCGGCAAGGTCCTGCGAAAGTTGGGGGCCGTTCGCTCCCCCCGGGATCTCGCCGTGCTGGTCCGTTGGTTGGTCCGGGGCACCGGCAACGTGGTGCGGAGGGCACGGAAACGCCTGCAGCGGCGCCGTGACGCCCGCCGGTCAGCCCGCCTGCAGCATGTGGCCATGGACGTGCCGTCGTGGGTGCGCCTGGCCGGCGATCCGGGTCACCTGCCCGGCGCCAAACCGGCCACCGCGAAGGTCGACGGGGTAGAGGTCGTGGTGGCCACCCCGGGGGCAACGGTTCCGGAGCCATCCGACGGCGGGTCGAACACCGTCCCGGTGGTTCGACTGGGTGGCTCCTCAGGGCTGGCCGAGGCCGCCCCGATCAACCCGCGACGCTTCAACCCGGCCGGCTTCCTGCCGGTGGGCACCTCGGCGGCCATCGAAGAGCCGCCCGACCTGTCGTGGCCCGAGGACCGGGTGCGGGCCGCCCGGTCCGCCCTGGCGGTGCGTGTCGGGAGGGTCGACGACCTGATGGGTGCGGCACGCCTGTTGGAGCTGACCGCCTCGGGCGTACCGGTGGTGCTCGACGACCGGGCCGGGGCCGACCGCTGGCTGGGCGGTCGCCTGACCGGCCTGGTGGTTGACGTGGACGAGGCCCGTCTGGTCGACCCCACCTACCGGGAGGCCACCAGCGTGGCCCAGCGTCGAGCCACCCACCTGGACCATGCCCTGCCGGTCCGCCTGCGCAGGATCCGGGAGGCGGCCGGCCTGCCCGTGCAACCCGCCCCCACGGTGTCGGTGGTGGCCGCCACCAACCGTCCGGACATGCTGGACCGCATTGTGGCCAACGTGGCCATGCAGGACCACCTGAACCTCGAGTTGGTGATGGCCCTGCACGGCGACGGCTTCCCCGCCGACGGCCCGGTGGTACCCGACGGCCTTCCCCTGACCGTGCTGCGGTTCGGCAAGGACGCTGTGTTCGGCCATGTGCTCAGCGAGGCCTCGGCCGCGGCGTCCGGTGAATGGGTGACGAAATTCGACGACGACGACTGGTACGGCACCGAGCACGTGTCCGACCTGGTGCTGGCCGCCGGCTATTCGGGCGCCGACCTGGTCGGCAAGGGCTCCGAGTTCGTCTACCTCGAGGGGTCCGGCGTGACCATTCGTCGCGGCCTGGGGGCCGGCGAGGCGCCCAGCCACACCCTCAGTGGTGGCACGCTGCTGGTGCGTTCGTCGGTGCTACGAGACGTCGACGGCTGGCGGGGCCTGCCCCGGGGGGTCGATGTGGCGCTCATCGACGACGTGGCTTCGGCGGGAGGGGCCATCTGGCGGACCCACCCGTTCGGTTACCTGCTTCGGCGCACCACCGGTCGCCACACGTGGTCCGTTGACGACGGCTACTTCCTACGTCAGGCGGAGCAGCGGTGGGATGGTCTCGTGCTGGACGTGGCCGGGGTCGTACCGGTCGACTGATCCCCGGTCGACAGAACCAGCGTCAGCGAGGTTCGGTGGGGTTGGTCGGCTCGCCGAAACGGATGACGATGGTTGTGCCGCTCCCGTCGCCCACGGTCACCTCGCCTCCGGATTCCTCGGCGACGCGCCGCACAATGTCCAGTCCGAGGCCGCTGCCGCCGCTTGACGAGCCCCGGTCGAACACGTCGGTCGACGGCAGGCCGTCGCCATGGTCGGCCACGGTGAGCCGGGGTGGGTCGGCTGTCACGGTCACCTCGAAGCCCACCCCGCCCACCGTGTGGGTGAGCACGTTCTGCACCAGGTTGTCCAGGATGGACAGCACTTCGGCGGCCGGCAGGTTGACCAGAACCGGTGAGTCGCTGTGCAGGTCGACGTCAACGGATCGTTGCTGTGCCGAGGCCACCACACGCCAGAATCCCATGCGTTTGCCGACCACCGCCCCAAGGTCGCAGATGGTCGATTCGGCCGATTCGGTGCGTCGCACGTCCTCGATGAGGGCCGTGACCTCGCCTTCCAGGTGAACGATGTCCGAGATCAGGCCGTCACGGGCCGCTGGGTCGGCCACCGAGTCGGCTTGTAGGCGTAGGGCGGCGATTGGGGTGCGAAGCCGGTGTGACAGGTCGGCGATGCGTTCGCGTTCGGCAGCCAGCAGCTCGGACAGGCGTTCCACCAACTGGTTGAAGGCCCGGCCGCTTTCGACCACCTCGGGGGGCCCGGCGGGGGCCACCCGGGCGTTGAGGTCACCGTCTGCCCAGCGGTGGGCGGCGTCGGACAGTTCGCGCACCGGTCGCACGATGGCCACGGCCAGCCGGTCGGCTATCGGGACGGCGCCGATGACCACGATGAGGCCGAGGATGGCCAGGATCAGCCACGAGGTGGCCACGCCCTCGCGGAGGTCCTCGTTGCTGACGAATGCGGTGACGACCAGTCGGGCGCCCGAGGTTTGGAAGGTGACCGGCACGACCGCCAGCACCCCACCGTCGATGCGGGCCACGATGGAGCCGTCTACGGCCAGGTCCAGGACGTTGTCCGGGGTGTGGCCGGTGCCCAGACGGGTGCCGTCGGGCAGGAACACCGCCAGGTCGTCCGAACCGAAGGAGTCGAGCACGAATCCCACGTCGATCGCCCCCGGGTTGCGTGAGGTAGCGCGGGCTGACGCGGCCAGGGCGGTGGCGACGCCGCGGGCGTCGGACTGGGCTGCGGCCAGCGACCGGAGTTCAGCCTGGGTACGTAGCGACAGCCCGAGCGGTACCAGGAACCCGACGACCAGCATGACGGCCAGGGCTACGAATACCCAGGCCAGTCGCCGCCGCATCTAGGAGACCATCCGGGTTCAGGCTTCGGGGGCCTGGAGGCGGACTCCGGCCCCGATGACCGTGTGCAGGTAGCGGACCTCCGACGTGGCGGTCTCCCCCAGCTTCTTTCGCAGGTTGGAGAGGTGGACGTCGACGGTTCTGCCCTCGGTGCCCGCCGGGGCCTTCCACACCGCTGCGTGGAGGTCCTCCTTGGACACCACGGTGCCGTGCCGTGCCGCCAGGTAGGCCAGCATGTCGAACTCCTTGGCGGTGAGCTCCAGCACCGTGTCGCCGAACTTCACCTGGCGGGGGCCGAGCAGGATTTCCAGGTCGCCGACGGTGATCGTGTCCACGGCGTCGGCGCTGCCGCGGCGCAGCAGGGCGGCCATTCGAGCCGACAGTTGGGGGCCGGAAATCGGCTTGACGACGTAATCGTCAGCCCCTTCGGCGAAGGCCGCCAGGATGGTTTCCTCGTCCTCGCGGGCCGTGAGGACGAGGACGGGCAGTTCGGCGACGCTGCGCACCATGCGCAGCAGATCGATGCCGTCCAGGTCGGGGAGGCCAAGGTCCAGTACCAGGGCGTCGGGCTCGTCGGCGGTCAGCGAACGGAGGCCGTCGAGGCCGGTGGCCTCGCTGGAGGCGCTGTGGCCGTCGCGGGCCAGGTGCTCGCAGACCAGTTCGCGGATGCGCTGGTCGTCCTCGATCACCAGAATGTTGGCCATCTTTCCTCCGGTGGGTGCCGTGACCCATTCCTGCCGACGATACTTGCCGTGTCATGCGTCGACTGATGGTTGTGCTTCTGTGGGTTCTGGCGACCGCCGTGGTCATCATCGCCGCCAACGCTGCGGTCCGCCTCGTCGACCAGCAGGTGTTCCCCGAGGGGGCCAGCATCCAGGTGCTGTCGACCACCACCACGACCACGACGACGACCACGACGACAACGCTTCCGCCAGCAACTACTACGACAACGACACTGCCACCTCCGACTACGACCACGACGACTACCACGACGACGACAACGCTTCCGCCAGCAACTACGACGACAACGACGCTGCCACCTCCGACTACGACCACGACCCGTCCGCCCGATCCGCTGGAGGTGGACACAGAATGGATCGAGGGCGGGCGCACCGGCGGTTCGTTCTTCGTCCTGATCCGTGGAACAGGTGGCGTGGCCCCCTACCGGTGGTCGTTGGCGGGCGGCGCGATGCCCACCGGTCTGTCGCTCACCCAGTTGGGCCTGGTACGCGGTGTGCCCACCGAGGCTGGGGAGTTCTCGTTCACGGTGCGCCTCGAAGACGACCGCGGCGAGTCCACGGAGGCGAACTTCACGATGTCGCTGTTCGATCCGTTGACCATCGACACGGCAGTCCTACCGGTGGCCACCGTCGGCTACTCCTACGCCACGACGCTGGAGGCATCGGGCGGGACCGGTCCGTACACGTGGACCGTGGCGACTGATGTGCTGCCCGAAGGCTTGGCCCTCGACCCTGAGGGCGCCATCGTCGGAATCCCCGATGGTTCGGGCATCACGGCCTTCACCGTCCACTTGGAGGATGCCGAGGGCCGTTCGGCGGAACGCGGCTACTCAGTCGAGGTCATCAACTCGCTGGTCATCCTCACCCCGTCGATTCCCGGAGGAACCACCGGCGTCGACTACTCGTTCGCCATGGTCGGCAGTGGGGGCCGGCCGCCGCACGCGTGGAGCGTTTCATCCGGTTCGCTACCGACGGGGCTCGAGATGTCGGTCGACGGCCTCATCACTGGCACACCCACGGTGGCGACCAGCCCGACAGTGGTGGTCCGGGTGGCCGACGTCGACGGACGGGTGGCCGCCTTTCCCTACGTGTTCTCGGTGGTTTCGGGCACGACCCGCCAGGAGGTCGTTGCCCGGGGTGGCACGGTGCTGGTGGACGTCATAGGGAACATGGTGACTCTCGTATCGGCGGATCCTGTCGAGGGGTTCACCGTCTATGTCATCCGTCAGGGTCCGGATCGGGTCCAGGTGCACTTCATTGGGGAGGTTGACGTGTGGCCGTCGTGGGTGATCTGCGAGGGGAGTCCTGATGTCATGTGTCGCTTTGACTGACGACGAGGCCCTGTTGACTGACGACGAGGCCTGATTTTCCGGGATTTCGGCCTGATCCGGGAGACTTTACGGACGCTTTACACCGGTTTGTCGTGGTTGGGATATCGGCGATCACCGCTTGGCGTACCCTTTCTGCGTCGGGATCTTCCTGTTTTGGCGGGTTCCGCGTTGATCTATTAACTACATGGAGGCGAAATGCTTACCAACTTCAGGAAGCGCACCGCACTGCTGCTCAGCGTGGCAGTCGTATGTGCAACCGTGTCCTTGGTGCCCCAGACGGCTTCGGCCGCCGCATGGGCTCCGAGTGTCACGGCTGATCTGCCCGGATCCCTTACGGGATACAGGGCCTGCCCGAACGACTCAGCTCCTGCTGCCGGGTTTACCGACACCACGTCGACCGATGTCGACTGCATCAAGATGTTCGGCATCACCCAGGGCAAGACGGCGACAACCTTTGACCCGTCTGCTTCGGTGACGCGCGAGGAGATGGCGCTGTTCCTGAGCCGCATGTACACCCCGACCGGCCTCGCTGCCGGCACCGGGACGTTCACGGCTTTCACTGACATCACCGGTCTCGCGGCTGGCACCCAGACTGCGATCAACGCGATCGCCGCGTCGGGGATCACCGTTGGCACGTCGGCAGGTACCTACTCGCCGGCTTCCAACGTCACCCGCGAGCAGATGGCCATCTTCTTGAACCGGATGGCTGACCTGCTCAAGGACAACGACGTCGACAACAACGGCACCGCTACTGCTATTGCCGGAACCGTTGCCAACGGCGGGTACAACTACACCGACATTGCTTCGACCAGCCACGAGGGCCTCAGGGCCATCGTCCGGTTGTACGACCTCGGTGTGGCACCTGGCGCCGGCATTGGTGCGACCTACCGGCCGAACGATGACATCACCCGCCTTGAGATGGCGTCGATGATGACCGGTCTGTTGAACCACTCCAGCGCACGTCCGGCTGGTGTCTCGATCCAGACCCCGGCGACGAACGCCGCTGGTACGTCGCTCAACGTGGCTGCTGGCTCTATGGCCACGCAGATCTCGGTGCGTAACGCCGACTTCACGCCGCAGGCCAACACCATTGTTGAGGTCATCAAGCATTCCCAGAGCACGGCGGCCACCGCGGTTGCTGCTCCGGCGTTCCATGCTGTGCTGGGCACCTGCACGACGGCCAACGTCGTTGCATCGGGTACCGAGTGCGTCATCGATGCGGCTGACTACGTGACCAACGCTCTTGGTAACAAGGCCGGCCCGGCGCAGACCCAGGCCGCTTCCAACACCCTGACCTGGGTTGCGTGGACCGGTGGTGACGGTGCGACCTACATCGACGGAACGACCGTTGCCTCCAAGGCAGTGGCTGCTCTTGGTGCTGCCGCTACGGCGGTTGTGCCTGCGACGACGGCAACGTTGACCCACACCGCACGGGCGGGGGCCACGGCCTACGACCTGAGCGCCGACGACGACATCACCGACGCCACTGGTGAGTACACGCCGTTCGGCGAGGCGGTCACGTTGACCATGACGCTGACCGGCGCCACCGCAGCTGCGGTGGTCGACGGCTACTCGGTGACCTTCGCCGAGTCCCGGGTGGATTCGAAGGGCAACGTAGCCATTTCGTCCACCGCGGTGATCACTTCCGGCGGCAAGGCGACCTACACGGTTGCTGGCTGTGCGGACCCGACACCGGCCACCACCGCTGCCACCAACCTTGGCGACTGGTGCAGCTCTGAGGTGACGATCACCATGGCCGGTACCGGTACCGGTGCTGCGACTGGCACCTACCAGCCGCTTGGCTACCAGGGCACGGGCGTTGCCACGGCTGGTCTCACCTCGGGTGGGTACAACACCTCCTGGAGTGATGCTGCTGCGGTGTACACCACGGCTTCGGACGCGTTGGCGATCTCGCAGAACACCGCGGTCGTCTCGACCGCTGGCACGGTTATCGATGCCACTGCGACTGCCTACGACCAGTACGGGCGTGGAATGGCCGGCAAGACCGTCACCTTCGCGGTGGGCGGCGCCGACAAGATCACGGCAACCACGGGTGCTGACGGCACTGCCGTTTACAGCTACGTGGCCTGTACCGCGAACGGTACGTCTGCGGTGAGCACGAACACGGCGGCCGCCGACATGGCGACCATTGCTGCCACGACGCCTGGCGCAGCCGGCGTCAAGGGCACCACCGTGTACTGCGTCACAGCAGGCACCGACGGCGCATACGCCGACACCAATGGCCAGACGGACATCCAGACGATCACCTGGTCGGCTGACCCGACCGCCGGTGACTTCACAGTGACCTGTGGAAGTGCCACGTCGGCAGCTATCCCCGGTGAGTCCACAGCGGCGACCATTCAGACGGCGCTCCGGCTGCTATCTGAGTTGGACGCCATCGCGGTCGTAGAGACCAGCGCAACCGTGCTGACTCTCACGAACCCGATTGTTGATGGTGACATCTGCACGGTGGTCGTGACTGTCACCGTGGCTCATGCCTCTCTCACGGTCGCCACTAACGGCACCGAGACCCAGAAGGGCATACCGAACCAGTCGGTTGACATCATCGAGCACGACGCGGTGGCCAACACGGTCGTCGTTGAGAGGCTCGTTGGTGCTACCACGACGATGCTGCAGTTCGGCTACGACAGCACGGACTCGTTCTCCACGGCAGCGATCGCCTCTGGCGGCGCCACCGAGGCGGAGTTCGAGGCTGCGCTGCATGCCGAGGCTGAGTCCGCCAACGAGGAAATCACCATTTCCTACCGGACGGCTGCTACCACCACAGGTGTCAGCACGTTCGTTGTCGGCTAACGCTGGTAACTAGTTGACCTGATCCAAGGTCGACAGAGAAGGGGCCCCCGGTCTTCGGACCGGGGGCCCCTCTCGTTTTCCCGGGTGGCGTCCCGTCCTGGCAGTCCGTTGTCGACAGCAGGGTTCTTGCAACGTTGCGACCCGGTCCAGCTGACTGGCCGCCCGTCTCGACAACCCTCGAGTAGGGACCGTGGGCCTGCAGCACAGACAGGTTGGTCGGATACGTCGTGGACCCTTCCGGCTCCCGGTCAGGACGTGGCCGCAACCTTCAGGCGGTGCAGGAACGTGAACATCTCGGCCCGGGTCACCATCCCCTCCGGGCAGTAGGTGGTCGTGGAGCACCCGGTCGTCGTCTCCGATGCCAGCAGCCAGTCGATGGCCTCGCCTGCGAATGAGGTTTCGTAAACGTCATCGAAGCCGGCCGTCGGGAAACCGGCCGGCGAGCCTTCTAGGCGCCACAGGAACGCTGCCATCTCCGCCCGGGTCACCGTGCCTTCTGGACAGAACTCGGTCGTGCTGCATCCCAGCGTGATGCCAGCCTCGGCCAGCCAGTCCACGGCCGGCCCGTAGGAGGCACCGGCTGGCACGTCGGAAAACCCGGCGGTGGTCGATGCCGCCGGCAGGTTCCGGAACCGCCACAGGAATCGCGCCATCTCATCGCGGGTGACTGCCACGTCGGGACATGTCAACTCTCCCAACGTCGGGCATCTGTCTGTGATCCCGCCCGTGAACGCCCAGTCGATGGCTACTTCGGCCCAGTGCCCGCGTATTGCCGTGATCGTCGACGGGAGGCTTCCCAACTGGGCCACCCCCCAGCCGTGCTTGTAGTCCGGGTCGTCGGCCCGGCTGGCACGACCGGTAATCCGTTCCTTGACCTGGCTGGGCGACATCTCCGGAGCGGCTCCCAGCATCAGGGCGACCAGTCCGGCCACGTGTGGGGTGGCGTACGAAGTCCCCGTGTTGTCGGCCCCGACCCATAGCGAGGTGGATGTCTCATCAGGGCCCACCACCTCGGGTTTGCGGTCGCCCATGTGGTTTGGCCCCCAGGCGCTGTACGGCTGGAGCCTGCTGGTATCCCAGGCCACTGCGCCCACCGTGATCACGTCGGCCATGTTGCCCGGCACGCTGATGCTGGCTGCCGGGTTGGCATAGGCCAGCGGACCCGTCCCCCAGGTCCGCGTCTCGTACGTGGTCTGGGGTCCTGATCGTCGGACCAATCCGTAGCCGTACCGGTGTGCGGCCCCTGTCTCGTTTGACAGTTCGAGGAGCTCGGTTGCCGGTTCGCCTGAGCCCTGGGGGTTCTCTGTGCACGTGATCAACGTCGGAGGGCCGCCTGTTGGCACGACCTGCATGTCGAACAGGCACAGGTCCAGGTCGGTGGCTGGGTCATTCCAACTCAGCGACACCTCGGCGGTATCACCGTCCTTCAGCAAGAATTCATTCTGTTCGATCCCAGTTCCTGTCACCTCGACCCAACCGTCGCCGTCAACGTCTGTCGTCGTCCCGTTGTGGTGGGTCTCGGCCGAGTTGCCGGCCGCCACCACCCAGGTGATCCCGGCGTCGACCGACGCCTGGATGATGGGTGCCGTCCAGTGGGTGCCGTCCAGCGGGCCGTCGGTCCACTCCATCGAGAAGCTGACCACGTCCACCCCGCTGGACTCGAGCCAAGCCGTCGCCTCGGCAAACCGGTCGTCGGTGAACGTCATGGCCACCAGTGCGGCGCCGGGGGCTACGTCGTGGATGATCTCGGCCATCTGCGTGCCGTGGTCGGTCAACCGGTCGATGATCCCGTCGTCGTCGAATGCGATCTTCGCGACGTCGGCTGGCAGGTCGCCGGCTGGGACGTCGTCGAGGCCGTCGAAGCCGACGTCCAGAATGGCAACCGTGATCCCTGTGCCTGTGTGCCCTGCGGTATGCCACTCTGGGACTCCCAGCCGGTCCAGCCCTTCGGAGGTCGTGGCCGTGGCCTGACGTCCGGTCGGCACCCGATCGCCCGCAAAGCGGTCGACGGTCTTGGCACTGCTTGACGGGACCTGTCGTTCACCACCGGAGGCGTGTGCAACGGTGGCCCACGGGGTCGGTGTGGCCAGCGTCAGGGCTGCCACGACGCCTATGCAGCCGACAAGCGCGGGAAAGGGACGCACGCGGTCACGGTACCGGGAGCCGCTTGACCGGGGGGGAGCGGGGATCAGCCGCACCGTAGACTCCCTACATACGGCGGGTTGCCGCCGCAGTCCTCACGGAGACCCGCCATCGATTCCACTGCCTTCGGGCCCCGCATAGCTGTCTTGGTTCCCTGCCTCGATGAGGAGGCCACCATCGGTGGCGTGGTCGCCGGCTTCCGGTCCGCCCTGCCCAGTTGCACCGTGTACGTCTACGACAACGGCTCCACCGACGACACGGCCCGACGGGCCGCCGAGGCCGGAGCCGTGGTCCGTTCCGAGCCCGTCCCCGGTAAGGGCGCTGTCGTGCGCCGGATGTTTGCCGACGTGGACGCCGACCTGTACGTCATGGCTGACGGCGACGGCACCTACGACGCGGCGCGGGCTACCGAGTTGGTCAAGCGACTCGTCGACGACGATCTCGACATGGTGGTCGGTGCCCGTACCGGGGTCACCGTCGATGCCGGACGAACCGGGCACGCCGTCGGCAACCGCCTGTTCAACGGCCTTTACCGGGCCTTGTTCGGGTCCGGCTTCACCGACATCCTGTCCGGCTACCGGGCCTTCTCCCGGCGGTTCGTGAAGAGCTTCCCCGCCGTGTCCACCGGCTTCGAGGTGGAAACCGAGATGTCGGTCCACGCCTCCCAACTGCGCCTCCCGGTGGCTGAGGTCGACGTCGACTACGGCACCCGGCCCGACGGATCAACCAGCAAACTGCGGACGGTGGCCGACGGCACCAACATCCTGCGGGCCATGCTGGTGCTACTCAAGGACAACCGACCACTGGCCTTCTTTGGCTGGCTGGCCGCTGCCTGCTGGGCCGTTGCGGTGGCCCTCGCCGTGCCACTGGCTGTCACGTATGCCGAGACCGGCCTGGTGCCGCGGCTACCGACCGCCGTGCTGGCCACCGGGCTGACCCTGTTGGGCCTGCTGCTCATCACATCGGGGATGATCATGGACTCAATCGCCCGGGCCCGCCTGGAGGCCAAACGCCTCGCCTACCTGCGCTGGTCAGGCTCCGAATCTGGTGTAAGCCCTTAGCTCATCTAGCCCACGGCACCGGATGGCCTTGCCGTCCGGTGGGCGATGCCTCGCCGACCATGGGTTGCACGAAGATCTCCTCGCTACCCGATCGACTGCTGGAGAACGCCACGAGGTGGCCATCTCGTGACCATGTCGGCCACAGGTCGTTGGCCTCATGGTTGGTTAGGTTCCGGGTGTTGCGGCCGTCAGCGTCCACCACGTAGACCTCGCTGTTGCCGTCCCGATTTGTCTCGTACACCAACTGGAGGCCGTTCGGTGACCAACTGGGCAGCCAGTCGCCGTGGTAGTTCAGCGTTATATCTCGCACCAGTGACCCGTCGAGCTTCACCACCTTCAGTTCCACCCGGTCGCTGCCTGAGGACTTTCCGGTGGTTGTTCGCGACCAGTCCTTTCGCACCTCGCCGCTACCGCCCTCGTCAACCACGACGACGAATGGTTCCCCGTCAGCGTCTCTGTCAAGGAAGCACGCGAAGGCCGCGAACAAGCCATCTGGGGAAATGGCAGGTAGCCAATCGGGCTTTGGCGGGCCGAGCACTGCACCATCCGGCGATACCAGCACGATCGGAGTGTCCTCATTCGCCTCTTTGAAGAATCCACAGACCTGACCGATGATCGTGTTCCTTTCCGGCCAGTCGACGGCTTCGGCCGCATCCCGATCAATGTCCAGCGGGGCACCGTCGGGAGCCATGACCGACACGGTGGTCTCCCCGACTGCGCGGAAGGCCACAGCATCGCGGACCTCGTCGATCAGGGCGACATCGCTCGTGTTGCCGCATGCGAAAAGCGTGAAGGAGAGCGAGGCGAAAGCTAGAACGTTCAGGTAGCGCAGCATCCGGTCATGGTAAATGCTCCGTTTGGTCATCTGGTCGCCAAGGTCGGATAACTCGGGGTTGGGCAGCGACGGAAAACCCGTCGCCCTTACGGGCCAGATTCGGGTTGTGGGCCGGGTCGGTGTGCAGGAGGTCGCCCCACCGTTCCTCCATGGTTGCCACCTCGGCGGACAGGCGGGCCCGGCGGGTTGGATCGTCGTCGTAGCCCCGCGACACCGACTCATGGTGGTGCAGCACCGCGTGGGGTGCCAGAACCACCCGTAAGCCGACTGTCCGGGCCTTCAGGCACAGGTCGATGTCGTTGTAGGCCACAGCCAGGCGTTCTTCGTCCAACCCGCCTAGGCGGTCCCACAACTCTCGTGTCGTGCCCAGACAGGCCCCGGTCACCGCCGCAACCTCGTGGGCCACGGTGAGGCGCCCGTGGTAGCCGGCGTCGGCACCCGGCCAATGCTTGTGGCCGTGACCCATCAGACCACCCACCCCCGGGTGCACGCCGGCGTGCTGGATCGTCCCATCGCCGAACAACAGCAACGCCCCGACCACCCCGACCTCCGGGCGGGCCAACTGGCCCACGAACTCGTCGAGCCAGTCACTGGCTATCACCTCGGTGTCGTTGTTGAGCAGCACCACCACCTCGCCGGAGGCCGCAGCGACCCCCCGGTTGCACATCGCCGCAAAGTTGAACGGTCCCGAGAATGGCACCACCACGGTGCCCGGGTCGTCGACCAACCCATCGATCAGCCTTCGGGCTCGCCTTTCGCTGGACTCGTGGTCGACCACCACGACCTCCACATCCGGGTACCGGGTGCGGTCGCGCAAGCTGGTCAGGCAGGCCTCCAGAAGGCGCCCCCGGTCCCGGGTCGGGACGACCACCGACACACGCGGCGGCGGGTCGCCAACCGGCCACCGGTAGCGAACCGGCACCGAGTCGGCATCGCGTAGCCGGACAGGACGTGATGCCAGCACGAACGGCAGGTGGTAGACCACCGCGCCGTCCAGGCCGGTTACCTGCTCGGAAGGCACCGTTCGGTGGCGGGCCACCAGGGCACCGATCCGACCTAGCCCGTCGAACAGGTCCGGGTTCCAGTCGGGAAGGAAACACGGATCGGTTGGCCGCCCCCCATCATCGAGGTGGTCGTGGTCGGCGTACACCAGGCTCAGGCCCGGGTCGGCATCTACGACCCGGGCAATGGTGGCCATCGCCGCCGGGTGGAGCACCACCCCTGCCTCCAAGTCCAACACCCAGTCGGCATCCTCGGCCTCTGACCCGACCGCCCACTGTTTGTGCAACTGGGTCCCCAGGGACCCGACCGTGGCGGCTACCGCGTCTGGCGGTCCGTCGCCCACCGATACGGCGAACCGTGTCGCCGACTGCCATCCGGCCACCACTTCTCGGTCCCGTTCCGTGAGGTCCACCCACCGATTCCGCCACTCTCCGTAGTCAATCGGGTCGTCGCGGGCTCCTAGGGCGCCCCAGAGGCCCGCCAGGCGCCTCCAGAGCCGCCGGGCGAACCCGGCCAGGTCACCGGACCGCAGAAGCATCCAGGCGCTCCTGAGCGTCCGACGGCGGACGCCGAACGGTCGGAAAGCAGCCGGCACGACCCTCACTCTACGGGGGTGACCTGACCCGACTCGGTAGCCTCACAAACCGTGCAACCCACACGATTTGTGATAATTGGCGGCGGCCCCGGAGGCAACACCGCTGCGAGCTATGCCGCCCGCCACGGCGCCGAAGTCGTAATGATCGAAAAGGACGTCGTCGGTGGCGCCGCCCACCTGTGGGACTGCATCCCGTCCAAGGCCATGATCGCCACCGGCGGTGCCATGTCGTTCCTGGCCCGGGCCGAGGGAATGGGCCTCGGCGACGTCAACCCCCGCATCGACGTAGACAACCTGGCCACCCGCCTGGCCACCATCGAACAGCGCCTGCACCGGTCCACGACCTCGCTGCTCGAAAGCCAGAACGTCCGCCTGATCGAGGGCACCGGCTCGCTCAAGGGCCCCCACCAGGTGGTGGCCGAAACAGCCGACGGCCTCGAGGAAATCGAAGCCGACGTAGTCGTTCTATCGACTGGCAGCCGTCCACGCATCCCCGACTGGGCACCCGTCGACGGCGAACGCGTCCTCACCACCCGCGACGCCTACCCACCCGATGAGATGCCCGAGCACGCGATCATCATCGGCTCCGGCGTCACCGGCGTGGAGTTCGTCCACATGTTCGCATCGTTTGGCTGCGACGTCACCCTGGTGGTCAGCCGCCAACAGGTCCTCCCGGCCAAGGACCCTGAAGTCGCCGCCGCCCTCGAAGCCGACTTCCTACGTCGGAACGTCAAACTCTTCAAGGGGGCCCGGGCCCAGTCCGTCGAACGCGACGGCGACCGGGTCTCGGTGCACTGCGACGACGGCCGAATGGCCACCGGCAGCCACGTGATCCTGGCCGTCGGCTCCATCCCCAACAGTGAAGGCCTGGGCCTCGACACTGTCGGCATTGAAACGGACGGCGGCTACATACCCATCGACCCCTACTGCCGCACCAGTGTCCCGCACATCTACGCCGCCGGAGACGTTTCCGGCAAGCTCCCGCTCTCGTCGGTGGCCCAGATGCAGGGCCGCAAGATCGCCGAGCACGCCATGGGCGTCGTCGACGACCGATCCCATCGGGTCCTGGACTACGACAAGGCCGCCTCAGCGGTATTCACCGAACCGGAAATCGCCGACGTGGGCCTCGCCGAGGCTGACGCCTTCGCCGAAGGCCGCAAGATCCGGGTCACCAAGGTGCCGTTCTCGGCATCACCCAAGGCAATCATCAACGACGACCCGCGGGGCTTCATCAAAATCGTGTCCGACCCGGCCACCGGGGTGGTACTGGGTGGGTCCATTGTTGGGCGCCACGCCGCTGAACTCATCGCGATCGTGGCCCTGGCCGTCACCGCCGGGCTGACCGTGCACGACATCCAAGAGAGCCTGTTCGTGCACCCCACGTTGGCCGAGGCGCTGGCCGACGCCGCCGAGTAGGAACCATCGGGCCGGGCCGGACAGCGACCCGTTCGACGGGTCCTATTCGATTACCACCACCACGTCGCCGGAACCCACCGAGTCACCCGGCCCGACCAGGACCTCGGTCACTGTGCCGGCCTTGTCGGCCGCCACGTTGTTCTCCATCTTCATGGCCTCCAACACGCAGACCGGATCGCCGGCGTCCACGGAGTCGCCCACAGCGACCAGCACCTTGATGATGGTGCCCTGCATCGGAACTGCCACCCGACCGTTTCCCAGATTGCCGGCGCCGCCTCCTGACCGCTTGGCCCGGGTACGGGCGGCAGGCCCGACAGTCGGCGCGGCTTCCGGCACCCACATGCTCACCGCGAAGCGGCGCCCGTCGACCTCGACGGAGATGTCCTGGCGAACCGTCGACACGTCGTCGGTGCCGGCCGGGCAGGCATCAGCTGAGACGTCGGATAGGTCCAGCGTCTCTTCCACCCACTTGGTGGAGTGGGCGACCGCGGAGAAGTCGGGATGTTCCAAGATGGCGATGTCGGCCGGGATGGTGGTGGCCACGCCCCGGATCTCGAAGTCGGCCAGGGCCCGCAGGGTCCGGCGGATGGCCACATCGCGGCTGCGACCCCAGACCACGAGCTTGCCGACCAGGTTGTCGTAGTACTGGCTGACCTCGTCGCCCGCTTCGTAGCCGCCGTCGAACCGGATGCCGAAGCCGTCGGGCACCCGGAGCGCGTCGATCCGACCCGGACTGGGCAGGAACGCCCCGCCGGCCGGGTCTTCAGCGTTGATGCGCACCTCGATGGCATGACCGGTGATGGTGACGTCGTCCTGGCCGAAGTCCAGTGGTTCGCCCGAGGCGATCCGGAGCTGTTGTTCGACGAGGTCAAGCCCGGTCACCAACTCGGTCACCGGATGCTCGACCTGGAGTCGGGTGTTCATTTCGAGGTAGTGGAAGGCCCCATCCTCGTAGAGGAACTCGACTGTGCCGGCGTTGGTGTATCCGCATCCCAAAGCCACGGCGACAGCCGCTTCGCCCATGGCGGTCCGCACGTCGTCGGGAAGATCGGGAGCGGGCGCCTCCTCGATGAGCTTCTGGTGGCGACGCTGGGCCGAGCAGTCACGTTCGCCGAGGTAGACGGCGTTGCCGTGGGTGTCGGCCAGTACCTGGATCTCGATATGGCGGGGAGCGGTCAGGTACCGCTCCATGTAGATCTCGTCGCGGGCAAAGTAGGCCAACGCCTCGCGTTGGGCTGATTCGATGGCATCGGCGATAGCCGACTCGTCGGCCACCACTTTCATCCCCCGGCCGCCGCCGCCGTAGGCCGCCTTGATGGCTATCGGGTAGCCGTGTTCGGCGCCAAACGCCCGCACCTGGTCGGGGTCGGTGATGAAGTCGGTGGTGCCCGGAACGCTGTGGACGCCGACCTTCTCAGCGGCCAACCGGGCGCTGATCTTGTCGCCCATCACCTCGATGGCCTCCGGGGGCGGGCCGATGAAGGTCACCCCGCGGTCAGTCACCGCCCGGGCGAAGTCGGCATTCTCCGAGAAGAAGCCGTAGCCGGGATGCACCGCGTCGGCGCCGCTCCGGTCGATGGCCGAAAGGATGGCCTCGGTGTCGAGGTAGCTCTCGGCGGCTGTCTGACCCCCGAGGGCGTAGGCCTCGTCGGCTAGACGGGCATGGAGGGCGTCACGGTCGAGATCGGAGTAGACGGCGACCGTGGCCACGCCCATCTCCCGGCACGCCCGGATGACCCGGACGGCGATTTCGCCGCGGTTTGCGATCAGTACCTTGGTGAACACGTCCCTATCATCGCCCGAATGGGAGGTCCTACGCACCCCCGAAGGGGCGAACATCGGTCACAGGCCGACTCGACATCTGCCGGAGGACGATCAGATGCTGGCGTGCCGCCCCGTTTCCGGATCGAGACGGTGGCTGAAACCGGATCAACCAATGCCGATCTGGTGGCCCGGGCCGCCGCCGGCGCGCAGGACGGCCTGGTGTTACGGACCGACCACCAGACGGCGGGTCGGGGCCGCCTGGACCGCCGCTGGAACGCCCCACCAGGTACCAACCTGCTCTTCTCGGTGCTGCTCCGCCCCGACTGGCCGGTCGAACGGTTCACCCTGGTGACCTCGGGACTGGCCGTGGCGTTGGTCGACGCCCTGGGACCGCTGTTCGAAACGAAAGCCGTCGACGTCGAAGCCATGGTCAAGTGGCCCAACGACGTCGTGCTGTTCGACCGGGAGACCGGTTTGCTGCAGGGCAAGGTGGCGGGGATCCTGGCCGAGATGGTTGCCGGACCGGCTGCGGTGGTCGGCATGGGGGTCAACGTTTCCTGGCCGGGCCCCGACGATCCGGCGCCACCGGGAGCGGTCTCCCTGGTCGGAGTCGGTGCGGAGGTTGACCCGTCGGTCCTGCTGGACAATGTGCTGTGGTCTCTGGACCGACACCTGACCACGCTGGGCGGCCCCGACGGTCCAACGGCGCTCAGCGAGGCTCATCGGGAGCGTTCGGCCACCATTGGTCGGAACGTACGCGTCGAGCGCGACGGGGACGACCTGACGGGCAGGGCGGTCGACGTGGCTGTCGACGGTGCGCTGGTGGTCGAGGTGGCCGACGGATCGACCGTCGAGGTGCTGGCCGGCGACGTGGTCCACCTGCGGGCGGACTGAACCGGGCCGCCAGATCGCCAGTCGCCGATCAGGGGCCGGCGATTAGGGATCTGGGATGTGGGCCTCGAGGTCGTCGAACGCCTCAGCGACCCGGGCAGTCATCGGTCCCGGCGCCGGATCGAAGGTGGCCTTGACCTCACCGGTGACCGCCGAGATGGCGCTCACGTTGCGGGTGGCCGACGTCAGGAAGGCCTCGTCGGCTCTCAGGAGCTCGTCCGGGTCGACATCGCGGACCTCCACCTCACCGACCGAGGTGATCAGTGGCTCGCGCCCGGCCAGTTCCAGGACCAGACCGCGGGTTACTCCGGCCAGACAGCCTGACGACAGCGGCGGGGTGACCAGTCGACCGTCGACGACCAGGAACAGGTTTGTTCCCGTGCCCTCGCACAGCATCCCGGCAGTGTTGCGGAACAGTGCCTCGGTGCATCCGGCCCGCTGGGCGGTGGCCAGGGCCATGGCGTTCTCGGCATACGACGTCGTCTTGAGGCCGGTCAGTGCGCATTCCTCGTTGCGTGCCCACGGCACCAGGTGCACCTGCTCGGCGGTGGGCCAGACGTTGCCCCCGGAGGTGGACACGACGAGCGTGCCCGGGCCGCCTCCGCGTCCCGACCCGAGCGGACCGGGACCACTGGACCACGTGATCCTGAGCAGGCCGGCAGCCGGATCGGCGGTCAGCACGTCGTCGATGGCCGTCCGGATCAGGCCCTCGCTGGGCTCGGCGAGGCCGAGGCCCGATGCGGACCGGACGAGTCGGCGGAGGTGTCGGCTGAGGGCGAACGGTACGCCGCCCACCACCTTGGTGGTCTCGAACACGCCGTCGCCCACCACGATGGCGTGGTCGTCGGCCCGCAGGGCGGCTTCGCCGGGCGCCAGCAGGCGTCCATCCACCCAGCTCACTCCCGTAGCGGCGGAAGATGCAGCGTCGTGGGCGGTCGGATCGGCCATCGGCGCAGGCTAGGGCGCCCGCGCCTTCCGATGGGGTCGTGCCGTGCGGGGGCGCCCGGGTGGGTCCGAAGGCCACTGGTAACCTGAGCAGCGTGTCGGACGGACCTGCCGACGGACCTGTCGACGGGCCTGCAGATGGGCCTGATTCCGTCGAGGCGCCGTCCCCCCATGTGGTGGCCCCCCATGCCACGGTTGCGCCCCCTGACGGGCCTCCTGCCCGAGAAGCCGCCCCTGAGACCGCCTACCGGCGAACCTGGCCCCAGCGACTGCTGATCGCGGCCAACGTGGCGCTGGCTGCCGGCCTGTTCTTCGGGGCGTACCGTCTGGCCTCCTTCGAGGCGGCGGTGGGCAGCATCATCCGGATCGAAGTGCCGGCCGGAGTGCTGGCCGATCTCGACGTGCCGATCGGCGCCGACGGCACCGAGGACGACGGCGGCTCCTCAGCCGACCCGGTGGCCGCCGAATCCGACGAGGACCGTCCGTCACCTCCGCGCAACATCCTGCTGATCGGCACCGACAGCGCGGTGGGACTCGACGACGACGACCCTGCCGGCTGGCGGGACCGCACGCCCGGGGTGGCACTCGCCGACGCCATCATGCTGCTGCGCCTGGATCCGCATCTGGGCACCGCCTCGTTGGTCTCGTTGCCCCGGGACCTCTACGTGATGATCCACCGCGAGGGAGTGCCAGTCCGCGAGGAGAAGCTGGCTTCGGCACTGCTGGTCGGAGGCATGGAACTCGGCGCCCCGACGCTCGTCGAAACGGTGACCAGGAACTTCGGCGTCCCCATCCACAACTTCGTGGTCATCGATTTCCTGGGCTTCGAGGCCGTAGTGGACGAGATCGGTGGGGTACCAGTGTGGTTCCCCCATCCGGCCCGTGACGTGGCCTCAGGCCTCTACATCACAGAGGCCGGGTGCACCTCCTTGGACGGACGGGCGTCGTTGTCCTTCGTGCGGAGCCGCAAGCTGGAACTCTTCGTGGATGGCCGCTGGCAACGGGTCGGCGTGTGGAACGACCTGGAACGGAACCAGCGCCAGCAGGACTTTCTGACCCTGGCCCTCGAACGGGTGGCCGACACCGGTGCCCGATCGATGATCGTGCGCGACGACCTCATCGAGGCGGCCGCCCGGTCGGTGGTGCTCGACGACCGCCTCACCCTGCGGACCCTCCTCAACCTGGGCAACGCGTTCGCCGGCTTCGACCCGTCAGACCTCGGACGTCATGTGCTGCCCGTCTACGACGACACGGTGGGGTCCGCCTCGGTGCTGCGGCTCCGGTCCGACGCCCGCCGGGTGTTCGACGTGTTCCGGGGAATCACGCTGCGACCTGAGGACGTGCCCGTCGTCGTCGTCGATGGACGGGGTCCGGTCGACGAGTCGGTGCCGGCCCACACCCAACTGAGGCTCAAGGGCTTCCCGATCGAGGCCGAGCCGGGCGCCACGGTGGCCTCCACCACCGTCCGGGCGCATCGCGACCGGTTCGCGGCGGCCGTGCTGGTAGCCCAGATGCTCACCCCCACCCCCCGGTTCGACTTCGTAGACGACCCGGCGTTCGGCGACCGCGTGGAACTCACCCTCGGGGAGGACTTCGCCTCCTTCCTGCTGGTACCCCGGGCCCTGCGCGAGGTCGATGCCTTGGCACGAGCGACCCTTCCGCTCCGGGTTGACGAGGAGGAGACCTCGGCGCCAGAACCGGCATCGGTGGTGGGCATGGCCGCCTGGGAAGCCGACACCCTTCCCGTTCGCGCCGGGATGCGGGTACCGACCGAGGTCCGGACCACGTTCGATGGTCGTCGACCCGATGGTTCGGCGTGCTCCTGATCGCGCCGGTGGCGGCCAGGCGACGGTCATGACGACCCTTCGGGTGGCCTTCCTGCTCGAACAAGCCTGGCACCGGGTACCCGGCGGCACCGCGGTAGCCGCCGTCGAATCGGCCCGTGCCCTGGCCGAGCGCAAGGACGTGGACCTGGTGGGCCTCACCGCCAGGCACCATTCGGGTGACCTGCCGCCGCTACTGGCCAGTACCGACGGTGGGCCTGCCGGGTCAACGGTCGCCTTCCAGGAAGGGTCACTGGTCGGTTCGCGCCTACCCAGGCCCGTCCTCTACGAGGCATGGCACCGGACCGGGCGGCCACGGGTCGACCGGATGTCCGGATTCTCCGGCGTACCACCCGACGTGGTGCACGCCTCAGGGGGTGCCGTCCCGGCGACCGGCGCCCCGCTGGTGGCCACCATCCACGATCTGGCCTGGCGGCGGCATCCCGAGGCGGCGACCCGCCGGGGGCGGCGGATGTTCGAGGGCTGGCTGGCCGATGCCCGTCGGGCCGACCGGATCGTCTGCCCGTCGGAGAGCACCCGCCACGACCTGGTCGACGCCGGCTTTGACGACGGCCGGATCCGGGTGGTGCCCCTCGGCGTGGTTCCAACCCACGTGGAACCCGGCCTGCCGGGTCGCCTCCGGAGCCGGTACGGCATTGACGGTCCGTTCGTCCTGTGGGTGGGCACCCTCGAACCCCGCAAGAACCTGGATCGCCTAGTGGCCGCCATGTCGGCGTCGGCCACGCTGACCGACGTGGCCCTGGTGCTGGTGGGACCCGAGGGTTGGCGGACCGACGTGGCCCGGACCGTGGAGCCGCTGGGGGAGCGAGCAGTTGTCGTCGGATCGGTGGACGAGTCCGAGAAGCGAGCCTGGTACGAGGCGGCCGACGTCTTCTGCCTTCCCAGCCTGCACGAGGGCTTCGGCCTCCCGGTGCTGGAGGCCATGGCCCACGGAACTCCGGTGGTCACCTCGGCCGGGACGGCCACCGGTGAAGTAGCCGGCGACGACGCGCTGCTGGTGGATCCGACCGACGTGGGGGCCATTGCCGAGGCGCTGTCCACCGTGCTGGCCAACGCAGCGACAGCCGACCGCCTCGCTGCAGCCGGCCGGATTCGGGCCGCCGCCCACCCATGGTCGAGGACGGCCGAAGGCCTGGTCGACGTCTACCGGGAGGTGGTCCGATGAGCAGTGACCGGTCCGGACCGGCCCGGATCGCCGTCGACCTGCTGTGGCTGGTGCCCGGTGACGTCGGGGGGAGCGAGGAATACGCCGTGCGAACCCTGCTGGCCTACGCATCCCACGGACCGTCCGATCTGCGGCCCGTTGTCCACCTGACCGGAGCGGCGGCCGAAGCCCACCCGGAACTGGGCCAGTTACTCGATGTCGAGACCTGCCCGGTGGACAACCGTCACCGGGGCCGCCGACTGCTGGCCGAGTCAACGTGGTTGGCTTCGCGAACCCGGCTACTGGACGCCGTCCACCACATGGGCGGCAGAATCCCCGCCCGGACAGGAGCGCCGGTGGCCGTCACCGTCCACGACCTCCAACCCCTCGACCACCCGGAGCACTTCTCGGTGGCCAAGCGGGCCTACCTGGGTCGAGCGCTGCCCCGCTCGATCCGGCGGGCCGACGTGGTGGTCGCCGTCTCGGATGGCGTCGCCCATCAGATCATGGACCGCTTCGCCATCCCGGCCGAGAGAGTGGCCGTGGTCTCGTCCGGGGTCGTGCCTGCCGTCGGGCTCCCGGTTCCGTCGGATCCACCGACCATCCTCTATCCGGCGGTCACCCACCCCCACAAGCGACACGTCCTACTCGTCGAGGCGTTCCATCTGCTGGCGGGTCGACACCCCACGGTCCGACTGGTACTCACCGGGGGACCAGGCCGAGCCGAGGGCGACGTTCGTAAGGCCATCGACGGCGGCCCCCACGCCGAGCGGATCGACCGGACCGGACGGATCCCCGCCGACCTCCTGGCCTCTCACCTCTCGGGTGCCTCGGTGGTGGCCTTCCCGTCTTCCTACGAGGGCTTCGGCCTCCCCGTGGTGGAGGCCATGGCGGCCGGAGTGCCCGTGCTCGTGTCGGATGGGACGCCGGCAGCGGACCTGGTGGGTGGTGGCTCGGTAGTGCCGGCGGTAGCCGGCCCCGACCAGTGGGCTAACGAGTTGGAGCGACTACTGGTCGACGATCACCACCGGCGAGCGCTGGTCGACGCTGGTCGACTGGGGGCCACAACCCACACCTGGGAGGGGTCAGCGGATGCTCTGGAGCGGGCGTGGCGACTCCTGTTGGCCACGGCCCCGCCCGCCGCACGACGCGGGTCGGAGGCCTGACGGTGCGACTTCTTGTCCTGACCCCGCACCTGCGGCCCGACTCGGCTCCCACCGGCGTGGTGGTTTCGGCCATCGTCGACGCCCTGACCGGTGCCGGCCACGACGTCCACGTCGTCACCTCGCTGCCGTGGTACCGGGAGCACCGGGTGGAGGACCGGTGGCGTGGTCGACTGGTCCGGCGTGGCCACCACGGGACGGCGACGGTGACCCGCCTCCATCCGTTCCCCACCGACAAGGGCAACCTCGTGGCCCGGGCCCTGGGGTTCATCGGACTGACCGGCCTGGCCACGGTGGCTGGCCTGGCTGCCCGAGGGCCGTTCGACGGGGTGATCGCCGTGTCGCCGCCGCTCACCTTCGGGGCCGCCGGATGGCTGCTGTCCCGTCGCCACCGCTGCCCGCTGGTATTCAACGTGCAAGACGTGTTCCCGGACGTGGCCGTCGAGGTGGGGGCCATCCGGTCGCCCCGAGCCATAGCGTTCTTCCGGTGGCTGGAGCGGGCCACTTACCGGCGGGCCGACGCCGTCACCGTCCTGTCCGTCGACCTGGCGGCCAACGTCGCCCGGAAGATCGACGTGGCCGGTGGTACGGGCCGCCGCCCGGTGGTCCGAGTGGTGCCCAACTTCGTGGACACCGAGTCGATCCGGCCCGCCGACCGGATGACTCGTTACCGGGTCGAGCACGGGCTGGGCGACCGGACGGTCGTCATGTACGCCGGGAACCTCGGCCACTCCCAGTCGCTCGACCTCGTGGTGGCCGCCGCTGACTGCCACCGGGACCGCCACGACCTCGTCTACGTGGTGAATGGGGGAGGAGTCAGGGCCGACGACCTTCGGGCCGCCGCGGCCCAGCGGAAGAACCTGGTGGTGGTCGACTACCAGCCTGCCGACCGGGTGCCCGAGGTGCTGGCCAGTGCTGACCTCCACCTGGTGCCGTTGCGGGCCGGCCTGGGTGAGTCCAGCGTCCCGTCCAAGACCTACTCGGTCCTGGCCGCCGGGCGGCCGCTGATCGCCTCCATCGACGAGGATTCCGAGGTGGCCCGGGTGGTGGTCGAGGCGGGAGCCGGGCTGGCCGTGCCGCCCGACGACGTCGAGGCCCTCGTCGAGGCGGTGGAGGCGCTCGTCGCCGATCCGGAGCGCAGGACCCGGATGGGTGAGGCGGGCCGACGCTGGGCTAAGGCGTGGCGGTCGCCTGACCAGGTCGCCGTCACCTATGCCGAACTGGTGGCCGAACTGGGAGGCGCCGGGGCCTGATGATCGGGGCCGGCGCGCCGCTAGCCTCGGCGCCCATGGCACGTGGAGATTCAGCGAGCAAGGTCGCGCGCGCCGCCCGGGCAGGAGCTTCGGGTGGCACTGGTGAACGACGGAAGATCGGCTTTCCGGCAATGGTCGCCCTTGTCGTCGTCCTCGGGTCCCTCCTGGTCTTCTGGGCCCGGACCGACCGGGAGGCCACCTCGGCCCCGCGGGTCGGCGACCACTGGCACTCGGTGTACGACGTCTACGTCTGCGACACCTTCCGCTCCAAGATCGTGTTGGAGACCGATCCCAACGGCATCCACACCCACGGTGACGGCCTGCTCCATATCCACCCGTTCAACAAACTGGCCTCGGGTCGCGACGCCACGTTGGGCGAGTTCTTCTCGGCCTTCGGCGGCTCCATCGACGACCAGTCGTTCGTGCTGGACACCGGAGAGACGGTGGCCGAGGGCTTCGACTGCGGCGGCGAACCGGCCGTGTTGAAGGTGGCCCGCTTTGACGCCGACGACCTGGATCGCGACCCAGAGATCCTGACCGAGGACCTGGCTGGCATCCGGTTCCTCAAGGACCGTGAGGCGTTCACCATTGCCATGGTGCCCGAGTCGGTCGACCCTCCGGCGCCGCGGAGCGAACGCATGTCCTTCCTGGACCTCGTGAGCCCGGACAAACTGGCGTCGGATTCGCCGACGCTGGTTCCCACGACGACCGCCGCGGACTAGCCGGTCGGGCCGTGCAGGCCGTCGTCCTCGTCGGGGGACTGGGTACCCGACTTCGTCCGCTCACCGCGGACACACCCAAGCAGATGCTGCCGGTCGTGGATCGACCCATGATCGAACACGTGGTGGCCCATCTAACCGGCCACGGGGTGACCCGGGTGGTGCTGTCGATGGGCTTTCATCCCGAGGCCTTCACCGATGCGTACCCGGATGGGACCTGTGTCGGGGTGCCGCTGCACTACGCCGTCGAACCCGAGCCTCTGGACACCGCCGGAGCGGTGCGGTTCGCCGCCGTCGCCGCCGGAATCGACGAGACCTTCCTGGTTCTGAACGGTGACGTCCTGACCGACCTCGACGTCTCGACCATGGTCGCCGACCACCGGGCGTCGGGAGCGATGGGGACCATTGCGTTGACCGAGGTCGACGATCCCTCGCGTTACGGGGTGGTCACGGTCGCACCCGACGACGGTTCGGTCGAACTGGGGGACATGACCCACGGCCGGGTGACCGGCTTCGTCGAAAAGCCGCCCCGTGGCGAGGCACCCTCGAACTGGATAAACGCCGGCACTTACGTCCTTGAACCGGCAGTCCTCGACCGCATCGAAGCTGGTCGCCGGGTATCCATCGAACGGGAGGTCTTTCCTTCGCTGGCTGCCGAAGGGAGCCTCCGTGCGGTTTGCTCGGAGGCCTACTGGCTCGACACCGGAACGCCCGAGGCCTACCTCCAGGCCCAGACCGACCTGTTGGACGGGACCCGGGCCCGAATGGAACCGCTGGCCGCCACAGCCTCCGTGGCGGTGGACGCGGTAGTGGATCGTGCCGTGGTCATGTCCGGGGCCTGCGTGGGGTCCGGGGCGACCGTGTGTGATGCTGTCCTCATGGAGGGGGCGGTTGTCGAAGCCGGAGCGGTGGTCCGCCATTCGGTGCTTGGTCCCGGTGCACGGGTCGGACGTCGGGCAGAGGTCACCGGCTGGAGCCTGATCGGCCGTGGCCAGGTGGTCGGCGACGATGCGAGGGTCGACGGTTCGCGCATCCCCGACGAGGGCTGATCGGTGGCCGTGCTGGTCACCGGCGGGGCCGGCTACATCGGCAGCCACGCCGCTGTGGTGCTTCACGACGCCGGCCGCGACGTGGTCGTGCTGGATGACCTCTCCAACTCGTCGGTGGCAGCAGTCGAAGCACTGCGGGCACTGACTCGGCCCGACCTCCCGTTCATCCGTGCCGATGCGGCTGACGTGGATGCCGTCGGGCGTGCCATTGTCGACCACGGGATCGACGAAGTCGTCCACTTCGCTGCGTTCAAGTCGGTCAGCGGTTCGATTGCCGACCCGGACGGCTACCACCGCAACAATGTCGGCTCGACGGTCGGCGTCGTCGAAGCCATGCGTCGTAATGGCGTCTCCCGCATTGTCTTCTCGTCGTCGTGCACGGTCTACGGCGAACCGACCAGCCTGCCGGTCACCGAGGACTCTCTAATAGGCGCCTCCAACCCGTACGGCGCAACCAAGGTGGCCTGCGAGGAGTTGCTGGCCGCTGAGGCCGACGTCGGCGGGCTGGATGTCCTCCTGCTCCGGTACTTCAACCCGGTGGGCGCACACTCCAGTGGTGACCTGGGAGAGGACCCGCGTGGTACGCCGGACAACCTCGTGCCCTACCTCATGCAGGTGGCAGTCGGCCGCCGGGAGCGCCTTTCCGTATTCGGCGACGACTACGACACGCCGGACGGTTCGGCCATTCGCGACTACATCCATGTTGTGGACTTGGCCGAGGGCCACCTGGCGGCCCTGGACGCGCTCGTCGGATCGGATGACGAAGATGTCCGGGGTCTGCCAGTCAGGTCAGCGGGCTGCCGGGCAGTCAACCTGGGAACCGGCACCGGCCATTCCGTGCTCGAGGTGCTTGCCGCCGCTGGTCGGGTCGTCGGCCGCCCGGTGCCCTACGAGGTCGTGGGTCGTCGCGACGGTGACATCGAGCGGATCTGGGCTGACCCGTCGCTGGCGGCGGACCTGCTGGGCTGGAGTGCTACACGCGACCTCGACGAGATGCTGGCGGACCACTGGCGTTGGCAGCAGCGCCACCCCGACGGATACGACGCGTGATAGTGGACTTGTTCTTGACTGATCCATCGTCTTAGCGTTGGCGTACATGAGGCGACGGACTACCGGGCTGACACTTGGCCTTCTCGTTTCCCTACTGGTCGCTTGCGGTGGTGGCTCGGAGGTAGAAGGGCCGGCGATGGCCGAAGATCCGGTAGTCGCCTCTACTTCGGTGACTGCCACTCCTACGACTGGTTCCCAGTCGACAACTTCGGATGACGCCGCGTCTACCGCTACTTCTTCCACCACGACCGAAGTCACGCCCACGGCTTCCACCGTTGCTGGCACTGCGACGACTGAGGCGCCTGTCACGACTGAGGCGCCTGCGACGACTGAGGCGCCTGTGACGACTGAGGCGCCTGCGACGACTGAGGCGCCCGTCAACGAAGAGGCAGGATCGTCAGTCGACCTGGACGAGCCGGCACAGGAGGAGACTGCTTCGACGGTTGTTCCGCCAACAACAACGCATGGGTCAGTTCCGACTACCACCGCGGCATCGGAGCCACTCGGGTCCAGCGAAAGCGATCCCCAGTACGTGGCGGCAATCGAGGCGTTCGTCGCAAATGCCGGCTCCGACTGGGGGTCTGCGCCCTACCTCGGTGACTGCATGATCCGCAGCGAACAACAACTGTTGGATGCCTCGAAACAGCTAATCGTCGATAACGGCCTGCTCGGCTCACTGCCGCTCATTGGAGGTCTAGGCGGTGACGGAACCTCTTTCTTCATGGTCTGGGAGGAATGCCAGGCGGAAGCCGGAGAGCTCTTGGCGAGCGCCGCGAGCGCCACAGGGCCAACCGTGCCCTGCCAAGGTGCTCTGACAACCCTGCCGATTGATCGCCAATCGCTCATGGGAGTCGTACCCCTCGGACACCTCAACCCGCCGGCCCACACCCAAACCACTGACCACGTCTACCTCTTGCTTCCGGGCTGGGCGGAACAGATCTCACCCACTGTGAATATCGTCGCCCCGGCCAATGGCACCGTCGTGAAATTGGCGAACTTCACCAGCGACCACACCGGTGTGACCTTCACGGACTGGCAGGTCGAGATCAGTGTCTGTGCTGGGGGCGTTATCCGCTTTGGACACGTATCGACCATCTCTGACGATCTCCTAGCCCTCACGGAGGCCACGCCGACCTCGTGTGAGACATATGGCTACGCGGGCTTCATGACCGAAGAATGCAAGTGGATGGATGAAATCGGCTACCCGTTGTCAGAAGGCGACCTGATCGGGACGGCTGGCGGCCTCGATACACCGAACACGGGGCTTGATTTCTGGGCATATGACTGGGACGGCGAACTGCACTTCGCAATCGATCCGACGGCCCAACCAGAGGGCATCTTGCGTGCCCAGTGCCCTCTGGACTGGTTTGTAGACGACCTCAGGACCGAGCTCTACAGCCAGCGGATGGAACGAGGCATCATGGCGGACCAGGAGACTGGTTGCGGCAAGGTGTTCCAGGACGTGGTCGGGGCAGCCAAGGGCTTCTGGTACAGCACCGTGGAGGTCGATGGCAAGTGGCTCGACCACCTGGCCCTCGTGGACGACAACGTACGCAGCGACCATCAGGCTGTCTCGGTCGCTTCCATGGTGGCCGATCCCGGCTACTGGATCTTCCAGAAGCAGTCGACCGGGACCGTGAATCGTGACTTCGCCCAGGTGACAGCAGGGTCGGGGATCTACTGCTACGACACCTTTACCGCTGACTCCAACGGACCGGAGGGTGCCACCGACCGGTTCCTCATCGAGGTGGTCGACGCCGACACGCTCCACATCGAGCATCAAGGCGGGAGTTGTGGATCATCGTTTTCGTTCAGCAGTCCACACGTGTACTCCCGATACGAAAAGAAATGATGATGGGCCGGTAAGAACCAACCGGATCTCCGGTCCAACCGATTTCAGTCCCGACAGTTTGGTGCCAGAGGCGCCTAAAGGTCTGCCTCGGCTAGCGGAACAGGTCCTCGTCGGGGGATCGGACCACGTCGTCGACAACGCTCCCGTCGCCGAACCACGCCGGGTCCACACCGCGCACCACGGCCACCGGGATCCCGTAGGCCTTACCCATGACGAGTTCGGCGGCCGCCGCAATCTCGTCCACCACAGCCACCTCCGTCACCTGTAGCTCTCGGCCCAGCGCATCGGTGGTGCCCCGCAGGTCGACCACAGGACGCAGGCCCGCACACCCGATTGCCACGTCGGTCACTCCGCGCCGCCATGTTCGTCCGAAGGTGTCGCTGACCACCACGGCCACGTCGACACCGAAGCGGTGGATCAGGGCATCGCGGATCCGTCGGGCCGACCGGTCCGAATCCACGGGAAGCAAAGCGGCCTGCCCGGCCTCCACGTTGGAGAGGTCGATTCCGGCGTTGGCGCATACGAACCCGTGCGTGGTCTCGCTGATGATCAGGTCGCCCCGACGTCGCAGCACCCGGACCGATTCACGCTCCACCAGCGGCTTGTGCCCGACCTCAGGATCCACGTCGACGAGGCGGTCCTCGGCCTTGGAGACCACCTTCTGGGTCACCACCAGCACGTCACCGTCCAGCAACCCGCCGCCGGCCAGATCGGCGGCTTCGGCGATGATGGCCGCAAGGTCGTCACCGGGTCCGATCTCGCCGATGCCGGTCACCGGGATAATGGACAGCGGGCCGCTCATCGGGGTTGCCTCGCCGGGGATTCCGCCGGCCGGTCCAGCGAGAGCAGCGTCCGGCAGAGGTCGGTGGCCACGCCGACGTCGGTCATGACCGTCGGAGTGACCATGCACCGCATCCCCTCGGCTTCCACGGCGTCGACCAGTTCGCCATCCGCGGAGTCCACCACCAGGGTGGAGGCGAAGTCGCGGTAGAGGCGGGCCACGCCGACCACCGTTGGTTCATGGCCGAGCTCGCGCAGCATGCGTTCGGCGGGTCCCTTCAGCGCCGAGCCGGCCACGATGGGCGACACGGCGACCACATCGTTCCGCCGGGCGGCCAGGGCCTTCGCGACGCCGGGCACGGCGACGACCGGGCCGATGGACACGATCGGGTTGGACGGTGCCACGACCACCGTGTCGGCCGACGTGATGGCGTCCAGCACGCCAGGTGCCGGTCGGGCCGCGTTGATGCCGTCGAACCGGACGCCCGATATGGGCACGTCGTGGCGGAGGCCCACGAAGTAGTCCTGGAAGCCGATCTCCATCTCGGTAGCCCCGTCTGTGGGAACCCCGTTAGAGGAGAGGGTCACCATGGTGGCCACCCGGTCCTCGGTCATGGGAAGCAGGCGGGCGTTGATGCCGAACGCCCGCGTGATCTCGGCGGTCACCTCGGTGAGGCCTGCCCCGTCGGCTAGTCGACCGGTTCGGTGGAGGTGGGTTCCCAGGTCACGGTCGCCGAGGCGGAACCACGCCGCCCCGCCGAGCCGCTCCAGGGCCTCCATGGCCTGCCACGTCTCACCGACCAGACCCCAGCCGGTCTCGGGGTTCACCGCTTCAGCCAGGGTGTAGGTCACGGTGTCGAGGTCGGGTGAGATCGACAGTCCGTGGAGTACCAGGTCGTCGGCCGTGTTGACGATCGCCGTGACCTCGTGGGCCGGCACGGCGCGGATCATGCCGCGCAGTAGGCGGGCCGCGCCCACCCCACCGGCCAGGACGGTGATCACCTGTTCAGAACCATCAGTTCAGGACAGGTTCCGGAGGCGACCCTCGAGCAGGGCCATGTCCGCGTCGACCATCATCTCGACCAGCTCCACGAAGCCGACGGTGGGCTGCCAGCCGAGTTGGTCGGCGGCCCGGGTGCCGTCACCGACCAGCAGGTCGACCTCGGCCGGCCTGTAGAACTTCTGGTCGACCACCACGTACTTCTCCCAGTCCAGTCCGACCCGGGCGAAGGCGGCCTGGCAGAACTCCCGGACGGTGTGGGTCTCGCCGGTGCAGATCACGAAATCCCCGGGTTCGTCCTGCTGGAGCATCCGCCACATGGCGTCCACGTAGTCGCCGGCGAATCCCCAGTCGCGCTTGGCGTCCAGGTTGCCGAGGCGCAGTTCGGTGGCCTTTCCAAGGGCGATCTGGGCTGCGGCGTGGCTGATCTTGCGAGTGACGAACTCGAGGCCTCGACGGGGGCTCTCATGGTTGAAGAGCATCCCCGAGCAGGCGTGCAGCCCGTAGCTCTCCCGATAGTTCACGGTGATCCAGTGCCCGTAGACCTTGGCCACCCCGTAAGGGCTCCTGGGATGGAAGGGGGTGGACTCGTTCTGGGGGACCTCGTGGACCTTGCCGAACATCTCGCTCGAGCTGGCCTGGTAGAAGCGGATCGTCGGGTCGACCAGTCGGATCGCGTCGAGCATCCGGGTCACACCGAGGGCCGTGGTCTCGCCGGTCAAGACCGGCTGGCCGAACGACGTCTGGACGAACGACTGGGCGGCCAGGTTGTAGACCTCGTCGGGAGCGTGCTCCCGGACGGCCTCCACCATGGACAGCTGGTCCAGAAGGTCGCCGGAATGGAACTCGACTCGATCCATCAGGTGGGCAATGCGTTCGTAGTTGACCGTGGAACTCCGACGGACCATGCCGGTCACCTCGTAGCCGCGGTCCAATAGGAACTCGGCCAGGTAGGAGCCGTCCTGCCCGGTGATGCCCGTGATGAGGGCGCGCTTCGTCGTAGAGTTGGTAGAGGTTCCAGCAGGGGGGCCGGTTGCTGGGTCAGCCGTGGGGTCAGCCATGGGATCAGTCTGCCGGGGCCGGCTCACGAAGGCGCCGTCGCCAGTCGTCGAGCAGGTCGGCCAGCGTCGCATCGAGGGTGATCTCGGGTGTCCAGCCGGTGTCGTGGTGGATGCGGGACGGATCGCCCACGAGCTCGGGGACGTCGGTCGGTCGGTGGAGGGCCGGGTCCTCCTCGAGACGCATGGACCGGTCGGACATGGCCAAGAGGCGGTGGGCAATGTCGCTGACGGCTACTGATCGCCCGGTGCAGACGTTGTAGGCGGCGCCCGGTTCGCCGTCCACGGCCAGTCGCCGGTAGGCCCGGACCACGTCGCGGACATCGGTGAAATCCCGGCGGGCCTCCAGGTTCCCGACGGTGACCACGTCGTGGCCGGCCAACTCGTTGGCGACGACCCGGGCGGCCAGTGCCGAACAGACGAACCGGTCGCTCTGGCCCGGCCCGAGGTGGTTGAACGACCGTGCCCGGACCACGTCCTGCTGGTGGCCGAGGAAGGCCTGGAGGGCGATCAGGTCGGCGGCCGCCTTGCTGGCGCCGTAGGGGGACACCGGCCGGAGCGGGGCGTCCTCGGCCAACGGGAGGTCGTCGGGGGCGACAATGCCGTACAGGTCGGCGCTACTCACCGTGACCACACGGCGGACGCCGTGGCGGCGGGCGGACGCCAGGAGGTTCAGCGTGCCCTCGGCGTTGGATCGGAGGGTGCCCGCCGCGTCATCCCACGACCCACCCACGTCGGCCTGGCCGGCCAGGTGGTACACCACCTCAGGTGACGCGGCGGCGATCTCACTGTGGAGGTCCTCGGTAGCCAGGAGGTCGGCGCCGCCCGCCGCCCGATCGGTGGTGGTCACGTCATCACCCTCGGCCTCCAGGTGGGCGACCAGATGGCGGCCCACGAAGCCTGCGGCACCGGTGACCAGTGCCTTCATCAGTCGGCCATCCGGGAACGGGCCTGTCGGGGAGCGTCCATCGGAGCATCGTAGGAGCAGGCGCCCGTCAGGGCGGTGAGTCGATCGGGTGGATCGGGGTCGCGCCAGTAGTCTCGGCGGCACCGTGGATGCCGCACCTTCCCCCGTCAGCGGTCAGCCCAGCCCCGCCGCAGGAGTTACTCCGACCCCCCGGGCGTCGTCGGCCCGGGTACTGGCCGTGATGGTCGTGGCCGACGAGGCACCGGCGCTCGAGGCGACGCTGACTGGTCTGGCCTCTCAGGACCATCCCCGGACCGACATGCTGGTTGTCGACGTCCGTCGCGACGGAGACGGTTCGGGCCCATCGCTCGTGGAACGGGTGGGGTTGATCGCACCGTCGTCTCTGGTCGTTCAGGCGCCCGGGGTGCGCGGCGGTGGCCCGGCGGTGTCGGCCGGTCTCCGGGCGTGGGCGACGGCCCACCCGACGGCGTCCGATCCGCGCTTCCTCCTCTTCGTTCCGGGACCGGTCGTTCTCGGGGATACCGCGGTGCGTCGCCTGGTGGAGCGAGCCGTGGAGGCCAATGCCGCGGTGGTCGGGCCCAAGGTCATCGGTCCGGACGGGGTGCTCGAGGAGATGGGTTGGTGGTTTGACGCCCTCGGTTCGCCGGTGCCCGTGGTCCCCGATCCCGAATTCGACCAGGGTCAGCACGACGACTACCTCCAGCCCGAAGCGGTGGCCGGTGCAGCGTGGATGGTGCGTGCCGACCTGTTCGCCGAGCTGGGTGGCTTCGATCCCGAGGGGGTAGACGGCACGGCCCACCTGGGGTTCTGCCAACGGGCCGGTTCTGCCGGAGCGTCGGTGCTGGTGGTCCCGTCGGCGGTCGCCCGACGGGTCGGCGCCCCCGAAGCGGTACGGCACCCTCCGGAACTCGTCCGGTCGAGGTTCCGGCTCCGACAGGCTTTGGCCGCACCTCTCGGTCGACTGGCCGTGCTGGTCCCCGTGCTGGCGGCGGCGACGGTGGTCGGGGCCCTGTATGGCATGGCCACCGGCCGGCTACGGCATGCCCGTGGGTTGCTCGCCGCCTGGACCTGGAACCTCCGCCGCATCGGCTCGGCCCGACGACTCGCTGGGGCTGGCCCGGCCGGTCGGGGCTCGACTAGCGCGGGGTATCAGGGTCAGCGGGCCTCGTGGTGGTTGGCGTTCCGACGGGTAGCCACCGGGCGGGATCTGGCTGGAGACGACGACCGGTCCGAAGGGCTTCGGCGGCTGAATGGCGCCTTCGGGGCGGTGTTCGGCCCGGGCGGGTTGGCCATGATGATCGCCGCAGTGGTTCTGGGCTTCGGTTCTCGTTCTCTGGTGACCGACGGGATGCCGGTCGTCGGCCGCCTCCAGCGGCTACCGGAGGCACCGGGAGCCCTGGTGGACTCGTGGTGGGCCGGTTGGCGATCCACGGGGATGGGGGCCTCGGGGTCAGGGCCTGATGGTCTGGCCCTCGTCGGTCTGCTGGTCGACCGGTGGCCGGGTTCGCCGGATTCCGCGTGGACCGTCCTGATCCTCGGTGCGTTCGCCGTGGGGGCGCTTGGCGTCTGGCGCCTCGTACGCCCGGTGGGCGGCGGCCGGTCACGCGCCGTTGCCGTGCTGGTATATCTGGCGGTTCCGATTCCCTACGACGCACTTCGCGTCGGACGCCTGGCCCCTCTGGCCGCCTATGCCGTCCTGCCCTGGTTGGCTCGCCGACTGGCCGGAGCCCAGGCCATGGCTCCCTACGGCGTTCGGGGCGGCGATCCAGGCCCAGGCACCCGTCTGAGGGGCCTGTGGGCCGACGTGGTGATGACCGGCCTGGCCCTGGCCGCAGTAGTCGCCGTGGATCCAGTCCTGTTGGTTCCTGCCTGCCTGATCGTCGTGGGGTTGGCGGCCGGCACGGTGCTGTCAGGGAGCCTCGATGGGCTGGTTCGGCTGACGATGGTGGTCGGCGGTGGGACGATGTTGGCTGCCGTGGTCCACCTGCCGGCGGCCGTAGTCGTCGCGGGACGCGACGGTGCAGGTTGGAGCGGTTGGTGGGGATCGGCATCGGGCGGCGGTTGGGAGGCGACGGGATCGATCGGCCTCTCCGGGGTTCTGGCCCTGGCGCCGGGAGCCGACGGGCCGACAGCGGTCACAGGGTTGTTCGTCCTTCCGCTGTTGGCCCTCTGTACGGCACGGGGACGGCACCTCTCGGTGGTCGTCCGAGCCTGGTTCGTGGCCGCTGCAGGGGCTGTGGTGCTGGTATCAGTGGACCAGGGTTGGCTAGGGGTCGAAGATTCGTTCCTCCGGTCGGTGGATCCGGCGGTCCTCCTCGTGCCGGTGGCCCTCGGCCTTGCCTGGGTATCGGCAGCCGGGGTGGCCGGGCTGGGTGCCGACCTGGCCCACCTGGCCGCACAGGTCCACGTGGGTCGAATGGCCCGGGTGGTTCGCAACGGGCTGCTAGGAGCAGTGGTGATCAGCCTGGCCATCGGGGCGTTGCCGGTCCTGACCGGTTCGTTCGCCGGCGACTGGGGAGTGCCGCGTGCCGATCTGACGGTGGCGCTGCCCGGGGCCGGGGCCCGTCTGGCTGATGGTGACACGGTGCCCGGTGGGGATGCCCGTGTCCTGTGGATCGGGGATCCACTCGTGCTTCCGGCAGCGGGAATCCCGCTTTCGTGGAGCGATCGTTCGTCCGGCGTGCCGTCGGATCGATTCGACCGCCTGGCGCTTGCCGTGACCGACGGGCGACCGGACCTGTCTGACCAGTGGTCGCCGGGTGAGACGACCGCGATGGTGGCGTTGCGAGATGCCGTGGGTTCCGCGCTTGACGGTGCCACCCACCGACTGGGGGCCGATCTGGGCCGATGGGGGGTGGCCCGGGTGGTGGTCGTCGAGCGATCGGCCCCGGTCCCCGGCCCGGGCGTCGAGCGACCGGTACCCGGCCGTCTCACCGAAGTGCTGGCCCGACAACTCGACCTGGAGCGCGTCGAGGCGGTGAACCGGTCGGTGACCGTGTATCGCAACACAGCGGTAGAGGCCCCGTTCTCGGTGGTTCGGGACCGGAACCGGCGGGTTGTCCCCGCTGGGGTGACCCGCCGTTCGCTGACCCGGTGGGTGGTCGAGGTTCCGGCGGACGGCGCCCTGCGTTGGATGGTGGGTCCCGACGACCGCTGGGAAGTCGGGGTCGACGGGCAGCCGGCGACGGTACTGGCGCCCGACGCGGACCATGGAGTACCGGGGCGGCCATCGGTCAGGGTGGCCACCGGGAGCATGGCCACGTTCGAGGTCGACGATGACGGGCTAGCCCGGCGTCGCCAGATCCAACTGGTACTGGTCGCCGTGTTGGTGCTGCTGGCCAGTTGGGCTCGCACGTCCCGGGACTCGAAGCGACGACAGCAGCGGGCGGGGATCCGATGAACGCCACCCGGGGTCCGGCCATCCTGGTGCTGGCTGCCATGACGGCTGCGGCGGCCGCGCTCTCTTCCGGACCGGTCGAGGTGTCAGGCGCCGAGGCCCGCCCTGAGGCCCGAGCCGCCACGACCCTCGACAGTTCCTCGACGGCCCTCTGGTTCTGTACCGGGCCGACCGCTGAACTGGACGGGATCGATGAGCGGACCGTCGAGGTGGTGGGGATCTCGGCTTCACCCACCGAGGGTCGGGTGACGGTGGTGGACGAAGCCGGTCGGGCCGTGGAGCGGGCCTTCAGGATCGATCCGGGAGACCGCCTCAGGATCTCGCCCGGCCAGTTCGTCTCCGGGGCGATGTTCGCCGGTGTCACCGTCGAGGTCAGGGGTGGTGCCGCCGTGGTAGGCCAGACGGTGGCCGGTCCGGACGGAGCGGATCGTCGGCCATGCACGACCAGGGCTTCTGATACCTGGGTGGTGCCCTGGTCGACCACGGCCCGGCCCGGAAATCGTGCCTGGGTGCTGCTCCACAATCCGTTCCGAGCCGCAGCGGTGGCCGATCTACGGTTCGTCGGCGACATCGGTCGCCGCGAGACTTTGGACTCCCAGGGCGTCGTGGTGCCCGGCCGTTCCATTGTGGCCTACGACGTGACGGAGCGGATCGCCGATTCCGCGGTCGTTTCGGCCACCATCGACGTCCGCGTGGGTCGGGTGGTGGTTACTCGACTCCAGGCGTCGGACGGGTCGGGCCCCCTGGCCACCCGGGGTCTGGACCTGGCTCCCGGGGTGCCGGAGCTCGCCACCCGGGCATTCATTCCCGGGGTCGGCACGGGAGCGGTGTCGACCGGAAGCCCGGGTGCCGGTACGTCGGTGGTGGTCGTCAACACGGGCGTGGAGGCCGTTGAGGCCGAGGTGGTGGTCCGGACCGGTGAAGAGGTGACCGGCCTGGAGCCGTGGCGTCTGGTGCTGAGGGCCGGCCAGCGCCACGTGGTGGACCTAGATGCCGGTCGTCTCGAGGGGGCTGACGCCTTCGGGGTGGAAGTGAGGACGCTGGACGGTCGCCCGATCGCCGCTTCGGTGGTGCAGCGGTTCGGAGGTGACGGTGTCTCAGAGGCCAGTAGTTCAGTAGAGGGCGGCCTGGCGGTACGGCCGGCGGCTGTCGTGGCGGCTCGAGGGTGGGTGGTGGATCTCAATGATCGGTACGGGGCCACCGCTGATGTCCTCGCCGTCATGAATCCAGCCAGCGAGGGAATCGCCACCATCGAGGTGAAGGTTCTGGCCGGGACAGCACCGGCTGGTGTGGCGCGTTCGGTGGAGTTGGCGCCCGGGACGCAGGTCTCGTTCGATCTGGCGGGCGGACCACCGGCGGTTCTGGCCGTGGAGTCCACGGCGCCGGTCATTGTCTCTATCCACAGCAGGACAGGTGAGGGAGCAACCGCTTCTTTCGCAGTGGCGGTCGCCGGGACCGAGGCCCGGCCCGTTCCCAGCAACTGAGGGCCGGTTTCAGAAGGCTTGTTTCGGAAGGCCCGTTTCGGAAGAACTGTTCTGGAAGGCTGGTCGACAGGATGGCGGGTTCAGGAGCCGGCGCTGCAGCCGTCGGGCGTGGAGCCCGGATTTCGTAGCTCAGCCAACGAGCCCCAGAGGTGGGTGGCGCTGACCGGGCCCATGTGGTGGTCGCGGACCACGCCGAGGGCATCGGCGATCAGCACCATGGGAACAGCGTCGACGGCATACCGGTCGTGGATGGCCCGGTGGGTTCCGACCTCCACCTCTTGAACGGCGACCTCGGCGCTAGCCAGGGGAGAAGCGGTGGCCATCACCGATTCGCACGAGTCGCAGGTAGCCGAGGTGAACACGGCGACCAGCCAGGCCACGTCGGGTTGCTCAAAGTCGTCGCGGTCGAGTTGTTCGGGAACCGTCCAGCCGGTCCGGACCGGTGCATCGGGTCGACGTCGTTGCAGCAGCCGTGCGGCGATGGCGGCAGCTGTGGCCACCACGACGAGCAGGATCAGGCGGTCCATGGAATCAGTCGTCGGTCGGGCTGGGCCTACTCGACGGTTGAGTGGTCACCGAGGGTCGGGTCCGCGGTGAACGGCGCCTCATCGGAGGGTTCCGGGTTACCCGGAGACGAGCCAACCGAAGGCGGGTCGGTAGCGCTGCCGGGTCGGGCTGCGGCGGTCACCAGCCGGCCGACCTCTTCACCGCTGATCGTCTCGTGCTCGAGCAGTGAGCGGGCGATTAGGTCCAACGCGTTGCGCTGCTCGGTGAGCAGTTGACGACACCTTGCCTCCTGATCGGTGAGGATCCGCTGGACCTCGGTGTCTATGAGGTGGGCAGTCTCGTCGCTGTAGTCGCGAGTGGACATGAGGTCGTCGCCAAGGAACACCTGGCCCTGGCTGCCCCACGCCATGGGTCCGACCAGTTCACTCATGCCCCATTCCCGGACCATCTTGCGGGTCGTCTCAGTCGCCTGCATGAGGTCATTGCCTGCTCCGGTGGAGGTCACTCCGAACACCAACTTCTCGGCCATCCGGCCTCCGAGCAGGATGACCAGTCGTTCTTGGAGGTAGTCGCTCCGGTAGGTGTGACGGTCTTCGGCAGGCAACTGCATGGTCACACCCAGGGCCATACCGCTGGGGATGATCGTCACCTTGTGCAGCGGATCGGCGGTGGGCAGCAACGCGGCACAGAGGGCGTGTCCTGCTTCGTGGTACGCGGTGAGCTCCTTCTCCTTGTCCGACATGGCCATCGATTCGCGCTTCTGGCCCATGATGGCGCGGTCGCGGGCCTCCTCGAAGTGGTTGGCGCGAATGGCGTCGTCTCCGTTACGGACGGCGATGAGTGCCGCCTCGTTGACAAGGTTGGCCAGGTCGGCGCCACTCATGCCGGGTGTGCCCCGGGCCACCAGATCCAGTTCAACGTCGTCGTGGATGCGCTTTCCCTTGACATGGACCTCGAGGATCTGCCGGCGATCGTCCAACTCAGGTAGGGGCACGACCACCTGACGGTCGAACCGGCCCGGGCGGAGCAGGGCCGGATCAAGGATGTCCGGTCGGTTCGTCGCTGCGATCATCACGATCCCTTCGCTTCCCTCGAAGCCGTCCATCTCCGACAGCATCTGGTTCAGCGTCTGCTCGCGTTCGTCGTGGCCACCGCCCAGCCCGGCGCCCCGCTTACGACCGACCGAGTCGACCTCGTCGATGAAGATGATGGCCCGCCCCATCTTTCGGGCCGACTCGAAGAGGTCCCGGACCCGACTGGCGCCCACGCCCACGAACATCTCCATGAAGTCCGAGCCGGTCACCGAGAGGAAGGGGACCTCGGCCTCGCCGGCCACTGCCCGGGCGATCAGGGTCTTACCGGTTCCGGGTGGTCCGACGAGCAGCACGCCCTTGGGAACCCGGGCGCCTATCTCGGCGAACTTCTCGGTTTCGCGAAGGAAGTCGACGACCTCACGGATCTCCTGCTTGACGCCGGCGTACCCGGCCACGTCGTCGAAGGTCGTGCCCGGCCGTTCGGTGGTGTAGGTCTTGGCCCGCGATCGCCCGATCGACATCATGCCGCTCATCTGTCCCTGGGCCCGACGGTTGATCCACCAGAAGAAGAGGATGATCAGGCTCACCGGGAGCAGGAGGGGCAGCCAGGTCTGCAGGAACCCGGGCTGGGGGGTCTCGAATCGCACGACGGCACCGCTGTCGGCCAGCAGGCGACGGTCGTCGATGGACAACTCCAGCGGTCCCGTGGTCTCGAACGTGGCGCCCGCATCGTCGATGAAGGTGATGCGACCGGTCTGGTTGTCGACAAGTACGTCGGCCAGCTCGCCAGCGGCCACGCGGTCGAGAAAGAGGTCGTAGGCCACCTCGTCGGCACTTTCCGACGAGATGAGGCCAGGCAGGATCAGAGCGGTGGCCACCAGCCCCATGACCAGCCAGACCCCCCAACGGGGCCAACCCTGGTCCCTCTTGGGCTGCGGGGAGGGGCCCGAGGGCCGTTCGGATCTATCCGCCATGACGTTCATCGTACGGGGGCCCTGCGACGCTCCGACCGTCGGCGGCCCGTTGGTGGCCCGTCGGTGACCGGTAGTGGCCCGTCGGTAGGGTGCGCCCGATGGAGGGCCCGACGGAAGGTGAGGTGGTCGCGTCGTCGCGTCCGTCCGTCGCCTGGGGTCTGGGCCACGTGGCGGTCGGATGGGTGGTCGGCCTGATAGCCACCGTGGCGGCCCTGGGCGTGGTCGTGGCCATCGCGGGTGACGAAACGGCCAAGGATCCCAGTCTGGCCGTGGGAGCGCTCATCCAGGGTGCCCTGTACGTGGGGTTGGTCGGGGTCCCGGCGTGGCTGGTGATGGTCCGCGGGGTCAGGTGGGCCGACTTCGGCTGGGCCGGGCCAGGCCGGGGCGGTCACTGGCGAGACGCCTGGCACGGCCTGATCATCGGCGTGGTGGCTCAGGTGGCAGTCGTCCCGGCCATCTACCTCCCGATCCTTTTGCTGACCGACGACCTGGATATCTCGGGGCCGGCCCGTGAACTGGTCGACCGGGCCGACGGGCTCGGCATTGTCCTGCTGGTCCTGATGGTGGTGGTGCTGGCCCCCGTGGCCGAGGAACTTTTCTTCCGCGGGATGGCGCTTCGGGCGTTGGAGGCACGGATGGCCCGACGGATTGCACTGGTCGTCTCGGCTTCCTTCTTCGGACTGACCCACTTCCAACTCCTGCAGCTTCCGGCGCTGATCATGATCGGGTTGGTGTGCGGATGGTTGGCCCAACGCGACGGGCGGCTGGGCCGGGCCGTATGGGCCCACGTGGGCTTCAACGCCACCACGATCGTGATCCTGTTGGCCGGATGACCGAGATGACCGAGACGCCAATCCCGGAAGGATCGCCCGGAGGACCGGGAGAGGCCCCGGACAGCGGGCCCGACGAGACGGCCAGCCCCGTGGCGGCCCTGATCCGACGGGTACCGCTGACCCGCTGGGTGGACCTCCTCATCGTCCTCGGAGGCGTCTGGTTCGTGCTCTGGGTGGTGAATCCGGACGGCGTACTGTTCACCCGCTCTACCCCCACCGGCGGCGACCTCGGCGCCCACGTGTGGGGGCCGGCATTCCTCCGCGACGAGTTGCTGCCCCGGTTTCGCCTGACCGGATGGACACCTGACTGGTACGCCGGATTCCCCGCCTACCACTTCTACATGGTGGTTCCCATGCTGCTGGTGGTGGCCGTCGACGTGGGGTTGGCCACCCCGTTGCTGGCCGTGGTGCTGCCCGTCCTGCTGGCCGCCGGGGTGGTGGTGCACCGACACCGCCTGCCGGGCTGGCCGGTGCGGCTGGGCCTGCTGGCCGCGCTGGTGGTCCTCGTCGTGCCGGTCCACTACGGCATGGCCGTCAAGTGGGTCACCGTGGCCGGCCTGGTGGTCATGCCGGTGGCCGGATGGGCGGCCGGTCGACTGGCCGGGCTCCCGTTCCCGGGTCCCGCGCTCACGTCGGTAGCCACCCTCCCGTTCCTGTTCGACCAGTCGTTCAACATCATGGGCGGAAACCTGATGTCGACCATGGCGGGCGAATTCGCCTACGCCCTCGCCATGGCGGCCTGCCTCGTGTACCTGGGCCTCCTAGTTCGGGGCATGGAGACCGGTCGGGGCCGCGCTCCGGCAGCCGCCGTACTTGCGTTGACCGGACTGTGCCATCTGCTGGTGGCGTTCTTCGCCCTGGTGGCGTCGCTGGTTGCCTTTGCTCTGCGTCCCAGTCGACAGGCCCTGCGGTGGTTGGTGACCACCGGTCTGGTGTCCGGGCTCTGCGCGGCGTTCTGGGTTCTGCCGTTCTGGTGGCGTCGGGACCACCTCAACGACATGGCGTGGCACAAACTCACCCGCTTCCGGTCGTACCTCTGGGACCGGGGTGACCTGGCCGCCGACTTCCTGAGCAATGATCCACCGCTCCAGCCGGCCATCGTGCTGGCCGTCGTGGGCCTGGTGCTGTCGGTGGCCTTCCGCCGACGCTTCGGATTCGTCCTGGCCGGATCGGCGGTTCTGCTCGGACTGGCCTTCGTGCACCTGCCGGAGGGCCGCCTCTACAACGGCCGGATCCTGCCCGCCTACTACCTGAGCATCTACCTGCTGGCCGCGGTCGCCCTGTCGGAGGGACTGCGCCTCGCGGGCCGACTACTCGACGGAGTCCGACGATCTGCCACCGGACGGCCGGGCCGTCTGGTGGCCGGGGGAGGGGCCGTCGCCGTGTTCCTGGCGGTGGTGATCCTGCTCGGGATGCCCCTGCGGGTCATGCCTGGTGGGTCCATGGACGGCAACACCTACCGGTGGATGGGCATGGAATCGACCGAACTGAACCTCGGTCGGCCGTGGGTCCGCTGGAACTTCGAGGGCTACGAGGCCCGGGTCGGCGACTCGTCGGGTGGTGGCTGGGAGGAACAGCGGGAGTTGGCCTCCACCATGGAGAACCTGGCCGACGAGGTGGGTTGCGGCCGTCTCATGTGGGAGTACAGCAGCGACCTGGTTCGGTACGGGACGCCCATGGCCCTGATGCTCCTGCCTCACTGGACCGACGGTTGCATCGGTTCCATGGAAGGCCTCTACTTCGAGGCTTCGACCACCACGCCGTACCACTTTCTCGTCCAGTCGGAACTCTCGGAGGGGCCGTCGCGAGCCCAGCGTGGCCTTCCGTACCGGGGCTTTGACCTAGACGCCGGCGCGGACCACCTCCGGCAACTCGGCGTACGGTGGTACTCGGCCTTCTCGGAGCGGGCCGTGCGCGAAGCGAGGGACCACCCGGGCCTGGTCGAGAAGGCGTCCAGCGGGCCGTGGACCATCTTCGAGGTGGAGGGCGCCGAAGCCGTGGTGGCCCTCGACGTGGAGCCGGCGGTGTTCACCGACGTGGATCACGAGAGCTGGCTGGATCCGTCGGTGGAGGTCTTCCAGCAGGGTTCGACCGCTGTTCCGCGAACGGTCGGTGGCCCCGGGTCGTGGCAACGAGTGGAAGCCGGAACCGAACCGGAACGTCGGCCGCTGCCCGCTGTCGAGGTCACAAACGTCGTGAGCGGGGTGGACTCGGTGTCATTTCGCGTCGACCGGGTCGGCGTACCGGTGCTAGTCCGCACGTCCTATTTCCCCAACTGGAAGGTGGAGGGTGCCGACGGTCCGTGGCGGACCACGCCGAACCTGATGGTGGTGGTCCCGACGTCCGAAGACGTCCGTCTGACCTACGGTCGAACGCCGGTCGCTGTGGTCTCGGTCCTGTTGACCCGCGTCGGACTACTGGCCCTGGTGTCTCTGGCCCGCCGGTCGGCCGTTCCTTCTGAACCGGCAACACCGGAGAACGCATTGTTCGACGTAGCGGCCGCTGGCCCCGACGGTGACCGGCGGCTGGACCGATGGGTGGATCGCCGGGTAGCCAACGAGCCTTCGGAGGAACCGGAGAGTTCGGAGTCGGCGGCCGGGGAGCACGGCGAGTCATGAGGGAACGTCTCCGTCGGTTTGCGGTCGTCGGCCTGGTGGCAACGACGATCGACGTCGGCCTGGCCGTCCTCCTGCTGGGAGCTGGTTGGTCTCCGTGGTCGGCCGATGTCGTGGCTCTGGGTCTGGCCGCCGTGGCAGCCCGCCTGCTGCACCGGTCGGTGACGCTTCGCGACGACCCGTACGCCCGCTGGATCCGCCTCAAGCGGGTCTTCGTCACGGTCGTCGTGGTGGCCGGGCTGGTCGATCTCGCCACCCTCACGGCCGGTCGAACCCTGTTGGACGGAACTGACGCCGGTGGGTCCGAAGATTGGCGGATCGACCTCGCTGCCAAGCTGGTCGCCGTACTGGTGGCCGGCCTGGTGCGAGCGGTGGCCTACCGGGCGTTCCTGTTCCGCGTGATCCGGCGGGAACAGGACCATCCGTCGGAACGACCTCCTCCGGCCGGTGACGTGCGGGTGACCGTCGTGCTTCCCGCCTACCGGGAGTCCGACCGGATCGCCGAGACGGTCGCCCGGGTGCGAACTGAGCTAGCCGTCGCGCTCGCCGAGGCCGATGGTCAGACCGAGGTGGTGGTCAATGACATCGAGGTAGTAGTGGTCGACGACGGATCGCCGGACGACACCGCGACGGTTGCCGAGGCAGCCGGAGCAGATCGGGTGGTCCGTTTGGATCGCAACCAGGGCAAGGGCGCAGCCGTGAGGGCTGGGGTCGCCGTCGCATCGGGTCGCACCGTGGTGTTCACCGACGCCGACCTGGCATACGGGCCCGCTCAGGCCGCGGCACTGGTGGCCCGGGTCGAAGAGGGATACGACCTCGTGGTGGGTAGCCGGCGACACACCGACACCACCACTCTGGTGCGGGCCGGCCGCCTTCGCGAGGTGGGTGGCCGGTTGGTGAACCTGACCACCCACGCATTGCTGCTAGGGCAGTACCGCGACACACAGTGTGGTCTCAAGGCCTTCCGGGCCGACGTCGCCCAGCCGCTCTTCGAGGCGTCGGTGCTGGGTGGCTTCGCCTTCGACGTCGAGTTGTTCCACCTGGCCGAGCGGTGGCGCCTCACCCTGGCCGAAGTGCCCGTAGAGGTCGAGAACTCGGAGCGGTCCACCGTCCGGGCGGTCCGCGACGGCTTACGCCTGGTCGCCGACCTCGTCCGCGTCCGCCAGCGGGCCCGACGCGGCGACTACCCCGAGGCGCCGACCTTTCGACCGCCGGGCAACAAGACCCGACTTTCAGAGACCCCTATTTTCAAGGCATACGACATCCGTGGACGGGTGCCTGAGGAGTGGGACGAGTCGGTGGCCGAAGCCATCGGCCGGGGGTTCGCCAACCTGGTCCGACGTCGGGAACCCGAGAGCACTCAGGTCGTCGTGGGCCGCGACATGCGTCCCAGCGGCGTGTCCCTGGGAGCGGCCCTCATCCAGGGGATCACTGGTGAGGGCCTCGACGTCGTCGATGTGGGCCTGGCATCCACCGACCTCGTCTACTTCGCGTCAGGCCACCTCTCGTCGCCCGCCGTGGTGCTCACAGCCAGCCACAATCCAGCCGGCTACAACGGCATGAAGTGCTGCCTCTCGGGCGCCGCCCCGCTGGGCTACGACAACGGCCTGAACGAAGTGGAGGCCGACGTCCTGGTCGGAACTCCACGAGGTGAACCGACCGGTGGCCCGCCGGGCAGCGTCCGCACCCTGGACATGCTCGACGTCTTCGTCGAGCATGTCCGGTCGTTCGCCGACCTCTCGGCACTACGACCGCTACATCTCGTGGTCGATACGGCTAACGGCATGGGAGGCCTGGTCGTTCCGGCGGTGTTGGACGGCCTCCCGTTCACGGTGGACCACCTCTATCCGGAACTGGACGGGACCTTCCCCAACCATCCCGCCGATCCGATCCAGCCGGAAAACCTCCGCGACCTCCAGGCCCGGGTGCTGGCCACCGGCGCCGATCTGGGACTGGCCTTCGACGGTGACGCCGACCGGGTCTTCCTGGTCGACGAACAGGCCCGCCCGATCTCGGGGTCGACAACCACCGCACTGGTGGCCCGGGGGGTCCTACGGCGTGAACCCGGTGCGACCATCCTCCACAACCTCATCTGCTCGAAGGCCGTGCCCGAAGTGGTCGCCGAGGAGGGAGGGGTCGCCCTACGGACCCGGGTCGGCCACTCTCTCATCAAGCAGGCCATGGCCACCGAGGGGGCGGCCTTTGCCGGCGAACACTCCGGGCACTACTACTTCCGCGACAACTTCCGGGCCGACAGCGGGATCATTGCCGTCCTTGTCGTCCTCGAGGCCCTCTCCACCCACGGCGGACCGATGAGCGACCTGGTCGCCCCCCTGGAGAGGTATGGGGCATCTGGCGAGCGCAACACCGAAGTGGATGACCCAAAGGAGGTCATCGAACGAGTGGCCGCCCACTACCGCACCGAGGCCCCCGAGGCCGACCAGGACCGCCTCGACGGGTTGACCGTCGACTTCGGCGACTGGTGGTTCAACCTGCGACCCTCCAACACCGAACCGCTCCTACGTCTCAACGTTGAGGCGGCCAACGCCGAGGCGTGCGCGGTCCGGGTCGACGAGGTCCAAAGCCTGTTTACCTAGCGGCATCCCGGTGAACGGAACCCTTCCAACAGTCGCCGGGCGGGTGTCACCGCTGTCGCGACCAATAGCCTGAGGCAATGATGTCTGGCCTGACGAAATGACGCTCGATCCGAAGCTCCTAGAGATCCTTGCCTGCCCGGAGGACAAGGGCCCGCTGCTCTGGTTCGCCGACGAGGACGCGTTGTACAACCCCCGACTGCAGCGCCGGTACGCGGTACGGGACGGCATCCCGGTGATGCTGGTCGACGAGGCCGAACAGGTCGACGACGCCGAGCACGACCGGCTCACCGCTCTGGCGGCCGCCGAGGGCATCCAGCCGACCTTCGGGGACTGACCTCCCCGGTCACGACCTGGCCCCGTCTGCACGCCCTCTTCTCTACGGCCTGTCCGGAAGCGACCCATGGACCTGCTCGACGGTGTGATCCGGTCCTACGACTGGGGATCCACCACCGCGCTGGCCGACCTGCGTGGCGTCGCTCCCAGTGGCGTGCCGGAGGCCGAGTTGTGGTTCGGCGCCCACCCGTCTGGCCCCTCGACCTTCCGCGGCGACGGTCGCGACGTGACGGCGGACGAGATGCCGTTCCTGGTCAAGGTGCTGGCCGTGGAGCGGCCGCTCTCTCTCCAGGCCCATCCCGACCAACAGGCGGCCGTGGTCGGACACCGGCGAGAGGACGAAGCCGGACTGGCGACCGAAGATCCTCAGCGGTGCTTTCCCGACGCCTGTGCCAAACCGGAGATGGTGTGTGCAATCGGGCGGTTCGAGACCCTCTGCGGGTTCCGGCCGGTCGACGAGGCGGTGGCCGCGGGGACGGCGCTGGGGCTACCGGAAGCGGTCGTCGACGCCATCCGGCGGGTCGACTGGCCAACCGTGGTGGCTGCCGTCCTGGCGTCCACGCCCGATGACCTAGCGGACCTTCTCTCGGCCGCCCACGGGATCGCAACCAGCGCGCCGTCCAGTGAGGCGCACCGCCCTGCCGCCGAGATGGTTCTGCGGCTGGCCGAACTGCATCCGGGAGACCCCGCGCTGTTGCTCGTCCCGCTGCTACGTCATCTGGTGCTAGCCGACGGTGATGCCCTGTTCGTGGCTCCCGGTGTCCTGCACGCCCACCTCTCGGGACTGGCTGTCGAGGTCATGGCCGTCTCCGACGACGTGGTCCGGGCCGGGCTAACCAGCAAGCACGTGGACCCGACCGCTCTGGCCGAAGTGCTCCGCTCCGACCGGGTCGACGTCGTGGAGTCACCGACCGGCCCGGTCCACCGGTACGCAGCCGGCCAGACGGAGGACCAGATCAGCGAGGTCGGCGCCGTTTTATGGCGGCTGGCCGGCGATGGGCTCGACGTCGACCTGTCCGACCGTCGTGGCCCCGAACTGGTGATCTGCACGCAGGGCACAGCGCTGATCGGTACGCCGGGCGACGGTCCCGATCTTGTCGTCGGGAGCGGTGAGGCAACCTGGATCGGACCGGATGACGGCCCGGCCCGGATGAGGGTGGACGGCACCGTCCATCGGGTGACCGTGGGGGAGGGTTGAGCAGTGCCACGAACGGGTGAATCTGGCGGGGAACATCTCGCAAAAGCGCACGCCTCACCGGACGGTGACTTGGCGCCCCCGACGGCATTGGTGCGCAAAGCCCGCCCGACGACCGGCCGACATCGGAGGTAGGGCTGGTCGCGCTCCGGGCCTGGAGTAGCGGGTGTGACACCCGGGCGATCCGATTCATCCGGTGGTGTCCGGTAGCCTGCAAATACCGTGGCTGCCTGAATTGGCGTCAGAAGACCCCAGCCCGGCTTCGTCCAGAAACCTGATCTCCCCATCGTCCGGGCTGGCCCTGACCGGTGGGTGGATCCGACCACATGGCACCTCGCGTGCCAGGGAGCCGACATGACCGCGTCCACCCCTTCGCTCGCAGACGACCACCGTGTCGCCGACCTTTCACTCAACGAGTTCGGCCGCAACGAGATCCGTCTGGCCGAACACGAGATGCCCGGCCTGATGGCCCTGCGTGCCGAGTTCGCAGATGCCCAGCCACTGGCCGGCGCCCGCATCACCGGATCGCTCCACATGACGATCCAGACCGCTGTGCTCGTCGAAACCCTGGTGATCCTCGGTGCCGAGGTGCGCTGGGCCAGCTGCAACATCTTCTCCACTCAGGACCACGCGGCCGCCGCCGTGGTCTGTGGCCCAGACGGCTCGCCGGACGACCTGCGTGGCGTACCGGTGTTCGCCTGGAAGGGCGAGACCCTAGAGGAGTACTGGTGGGCCACCCAGCAGATCCTCGAATGGCCCGACGGTGAAGGCCCCAACTTGATCCTCGACGACGGGGGTGACGCCACCATGATCGTCCACAAGGGCGCCGAGTACGAGGCGGCCGGTGCGGTACCGCCGGCCAGCGAAGACGACCCGGAAGAGTGGCAGGTGATCATCGCCACGCTGACCGCCTCACTGCTTGACGACCCACAGCGTTGGACCCGGATCGCCGCGGGCATCCGAGGGGTGTCTGAGGAGACGACCACCGGTGTGCACCGGCTGTACCAGATGAAGGAGGCGGGCGAGCTGCGCTTCCCGGCAATCAACGTCAACGACGCCGTAACCAAATCCAAGTTCGACAATCTCTACGGTTGCCGCCACTCCCTGATCGACGGAATCAACCGGGGCACCGACGTGATGATCGGCGGCAAGACCGCCGTGGTGTGCGGCTTCGGCGACGTGGGCAAGGGCTGCGCTGAGTCCCTGCGTGGTCAGGGCGCCCGGGTCATCGTGACCGAGGTCGACCCGATCTGCGCGCTGCAGGCCGTAATGCAGGGCTACGAGGTCAACACGCTGGAGCGTGTGCTCGACGAGGCCGACATCTTCATTACGGCCACCGGTTGCAAGGACATCGTCACCGCGGCACACATGGGCAAGATGAAGCATCAGGCCATCGTCGGCAACATCGGCCACTTCGACAACGAGATCGACATGGCCGGCCTAGCCCGTATGTCAGATGTCCAGCGCATCAACATCAAGCCTCAGGTCGACGAGTTCGTCTTCCCGGACGGGCACTCGGTGATCATGCTGTCCGAGGGCCGCCTCCTGAACCTGGGCAACGCGACTGGCCACCCCAGCTTCGTGATGTCGGCCAGCTTCTCGAACCAGGTCCTGGCCCAGATGGAACTCCACGCCAGGGCCGAGGCCTATGGAACCGACGTGGTCACGCTGCCAAAGGAACTCGACGAGAAGGTGGCCCGACTCCACCTCGACTCCCTTGGCGTGCGCCTGACCGAGCTGTCCGACGACCAGGCCGACTATCTCGGCGTGCCGGTCGACGGCCCGTTCAAGCCCACCCACTACAAGTACTGAGCCGCCCACCAGTTGGCCGGATGCCTCCAGGTACCGGGCCGTTGGCCGTTGGCCGTGCCGGACCTGTCCCCCTAGGCTTGACTCCCGTGCGGAGCGCGGTGCTGGGCCTGGCCGGAGGTAGTGGAGCGGGGAAGACCACGCTGGTCAACGGCCTCACGTCCCGCCTCGGCGACGACGCGTCGGTGCTGTGGTTCGACGAGTACTACCACGACCTCGCCCACCTGCCGGTCGAGCAGAGGGCCGTTGTCAACTACGACCATCCGGACTCGTTGGACGAGGCGCTGCTGATCGACCATCTCGACGGCCTGCTGGCCGGCCGGGCGGTCGACGTACCGATCTACGACTTCGCCAGCCACACCCGGACCGGGCGGACCCGACGGGTGGAGCCTCGCCCCGTAGTGGTAGTCGACGGGATCCTGGTCCTGGCTGTGCCGGAACTGCGGCAACGTCTCGACCTGGCGGTCTTCGTGGATGCGCCGGCCGAGATCCGGCTGGCCCGTCGCATGGATCGAGACGTGCGTGAGCGTGGGCGAACAGCGGCCATGGTGCAGTCCCAGTTCGAGGCGACCGTGGCGCCCATGCACGAAGCGTTCGTGGGACCGAGTGCCTTACACGCCGACCTGCATATGGACGGCACAGCAGACATGGTTGCGAACCTCGACACGCTGATGGGCGCGGTCGAACACCTGCATTCCAGCCACATGCAATCCAGCTAGCAGCGCCTCGGGCTGCGGGATGGGGACTTCACCGGGACGCTCGCACCTCGTCCGTCGCGTCCGGCCCATGACGGGCGAGGATCAGGTGTGGATGTCAGGGGACCCGGCGCCGGCAGTCGGTTCGTGCCGGGGTGAGGCCAGTCACCTCGTGCGGGCGTCGAGGCTCGTTGGCGACCCGCCCGCCTCGACGGGCTTCCGGGAGTACGGACCCCGGTAGATTCCCTCACCGTGAACGAGACCACCGAACCCGTCGAGGAAGAACCCGTACCCGCCGACGGTGACGTTCGCGACGCACTTCCCGACGACCTAGACGCACGTGGTGCCGGGCTGGTCGGGCCCTACGTATTCCCCGACAACGACCGGCGACGGATCCCCGGGTTCATCTACCTGGTGTTGGCCGCGGTCACCGTTTGTGTTGCCACGCTGGCTGAAGGCTCGCCGCTGGTCGATGGAGGACTGGTCGCCGGAGCCATTGGCCTCGCCCTGGTGGGCCTGTACCACCTGCAGGCCGGCTGGAGCCTCAAGATCGACGAGGCTGACGCGCTGGTGGCGGCCGTGCGGGCCGTGGGCTTCCCCGTTGGTCACGCATCGGCCCAGATGGCCTGGCGCGGCCTACGGAGTCGTCCAACGTGGCGGGTTCTCGTGTATTCGAACGAATCGCCGCCCGAACGTCGCGGCCTGGTATTCGTCGACGGCATCGACGGCGAGATGGTTGCCGCCCACGTCGAGGACAATCCCGAAGACTGGTCCTGACCCGGCACCGAACCTGACGTGGTGGCCGATCCGTCATGCCCGGAAGCCCGCCGGTACCCCGAGGGTCGACCGTGACTCCGGTAACCTCTCGAGGTCTGGGACCCGCCGGGTCCAACAGGAGCAACCATCATGCTGGACGGCAGTTGGCGCACCGTGGTGGATCGCGGTCTCACGCCCATTGGTCAGAGCCTGCAACGGGCCGGGATCTCAGCGGACGTCGTCACGGTCGTCGGCATCCTCATGGCGTCCGGGGCCTCGGTGGCCATTGGCATGGGCAACTTGCGTCTCGGATTCATGCTGCTGGTGCTGACCGGGGTGCCCGATGCACTCGATGGGGCAGTGGCCAAGGCCGCAGGAACGGCGTCATCCCGCGGCGCCTACTTCGATTCCGTGGCCGACCGGCTCACCGACGCCCTCCTCTTCGGTGGCGTGGCGTGGCATCTGGCCACCGTTCGCACCGACCGGATGATGATGTTGCCGGTGGCCATCATGGCCACGGCCATGTTCATCTCCTACCAGCGAGCCAAGGCCGAGTCGCTGGGCTACGACGCCAAGGGCGGGCTCATGGAGCGCGCCGAGCGGTTCATCGTCCTGGCCTTCGGTCTGCTCTTCTTCGAGATCCTCGTTCCCGTGCTCTGGGTGATGCTGGCGCTCAGCCTGGTTACCGCGGTGCAGCGGTTCGTGAAGGTGTGGCGTCAGGCCACCGCAGACCGGGAACTCCCGGCAGGCGGTTGGCCCGGCCGGCGCCGGCAGCTGCGGATGGAGCGTCGTCGACGTCACGGCGCCCCCACTCGGCCGAATCGCCACTGACGCCTCCACCTTCCGGTTGCTCATGACCCGGGGAATCGTCAATGCCTTCCGACTTGCTTCGGTGGTCGCGCGCGTGGTCCCTCCGGCGATCTCGTTGCCCGTTGCCCGGATGGTGGGTCGTATCGCCGGCTACCTCGACAGGGACCGTCGTCGACTCGTTGAACGCAACCTGCGTCGGGTTCGTGGGCCGGAACTGACCGGCCGCCAACTGCGGCGATCAGTGGACCTGGTGTTCGCCTCGTACGCCGACTACTACCTCCAGAGTTTCCGGCTGCCGTCAATGAGCGCCGAGGAGATTGTGTCCGGCTTCACCGAGGAGGGCTACGAGCGGATCGCCGAGGGGCTCGAGGCCGGTAACGGCGTCATCATGGCCATGCCACACCTCGGTAGCTGGGAGTGGGCTGCCCACTGGTTGACCCTCCACCACGGCGTTCCCGTGGGGTGCGTGGTCGAGTCGCTCGAGCCGCCGGAACTCTTCGACTGGTACCGGAGCTTCCGGGCGTCCCTTGGGATGAAGGTGGTGGGCCTCGGCCCGGGTGCCGGCACCGAGACCATGGCCATGCTCCGCGAGAACCGGGCGGTGTGCCTGCCCAGTGACCGGCATGTCGGTGGCTCGGGCGTGGCGGTCGAGTTCTTCGGCGAGGTCACGATGCTGCCCGCCGGTCCGGCCACCCTGGCGCTGCGCACCGGGGCCGTCCTGTTGCCCATTGCCATCTACGACCACCCGGGCGGCTGCCACGGCGTGGTTCGCCCACCGGTAGCGGCCCAACGCGAAGGTCGGCTACGTGACGATGTGGCCCGGGTGACCCGGGCGCTGGCCGCCGAACTGGAGGTACTGATCGCCGCCGAGCCCGAGCAGTGGCACCTCCTGCAACCCAACTGGCCGTCAGATCAGGAGGATTCGGCATGCGAATCGGCCTGATCTGCCCGTACAGCCTGACGGTGCCCGGGGGAGTCCAGGGGCAGGTCCTGGGTCTGGCCCGGGTGCTGCGGGCCGCAGGCCATCCCACCCGCGTGCTGGGCCCCTGCGACGGTCCGCCGCCCGACGCCGGTGTCACCCCGCTGGGAGACAGCCTTCCAACGGCGGCCAACGGTTCGATGGCTCCCATTGCCCCGGACGTGTCGTGTGCGCTTCGCACCATTCGGGCGCTGCGTGATGAGGAATTCGACGTGCTCCACCTGCACGAGCCGTTGGCCCCCGGGCCGACCACCACGGCTCTCTTTCTGGCCCAGTCGCCCATGGTGGGGACATTTCACGCCGCAGGCGGGAGCCTCGCCTACGACCTCCTGAACCGCCCTGTCCGTTGGCTCAGCAGGCGAATGGACCGGGTGTTCGCCGTGTCTGATGATGCGGCCGCCATGGCTCGGGACTCACTGGGCGGGGATTACGAGGTCCTGTTCAACGGGGTGGAGGTCCGTCGGAGCCGGGAGGTCGCTCCGTGGCCCACCGAAGGCCCTACCGTCTTCTTCATCGGACGTCACGAGCCCCGCAAGGGCTTGGCGGTACTGCTGGACGCCATGGCCGGTCTAGGCGCCGACGTTCGCCTCTGGGTGGCCGGCGACGGTCCCGATACCGACGAGCTCCGAGCCCGGGTGGCCGGCGACGCCCGGGTCCAGTGGCTGGGCCGAATCTCCGACGAAGAGCGAACGGCGAGGATCCGCGGCGCGGACGTCTTCTGCGCGCCGTCGCTGCGTGGCGAATCGTTCGGCGTGGTGCTGCTCGAGGGGATGGCATGTGAGACCCCGGTGGTAGCCAGCGACATCCCGGGCTACGCCAAGGTGGCGCGTGGTGGTGACGATGCGCTGCTAGTCCCCGCAGGCGATGCCGAGGCGCTCGGCGCGGCCATCGCCAAGGTCCTCGCGGAACCGGCCCTCGCCACCCGGTTGGTGGTCAGCGGGCGGGAGCGAGCAGAGGAATTCTCGATGCATCGGCTGGCCGACAAGTACCTAGAGGCCTATTCCTCGGTGGCCGGCGCGTAACATGCGGGTCGGCCATCTGGTCCGTGTTGACCTTCGCTAGTCCGGCCATCAGTTCCTGAACAACATGTCCCGCCCCCGAACCAATCGAAGCCACCGTTCGCCCATGTCGCTGCTACGCCACCCGATCCTCGTGCCCGCCCTGCTCGTCAGCCTCTGCCTGATGGTCGTGGTCGCCCTGATCGGCCTCCCGCTGCCCGTCGCCGCCGTGATCGGCGTCCTCGTTGGGACAGGCATCACGGTGATGGTGACTCGACGGGCCGAGGGCATGCTCCGACGCACCATCGGTGCCCGGACGGCCCATGCCGGTGAGTTCCCCCGACTGCACAACACCGTTGACGGTCTCTGTCTGACCCACGGGATCGACCGCCCGGACGTCTTCGTCCTGGATTCGCCGGCAGGAAATGCACTGGCCATGGCCGGGAGGGAAGGTGCATCGATCGTCCTGACCACCGGTGCAGCCGATCGCCTCACCCTCGTCGAACTCGAAGCCCTGGTCGCCCACCTGCTGGCGCGGTGTGCCGCTGACGAACTTCGTGGTGAGACCACGACAGTCGCACTCGGCCGGTTCTCCTTCGTGGGCCGGGGTATGGGCGGGTTCGGACGCTCGACGGCCGACGGCCCCGACCGCATGGTCCAAACGGACTTCGATGGCGCCGACCTGACCCGTTTCCCGCCGGGCATGCAAGAGGCGCTCCGAGGGCTGTCCGACCTCGGTGCGGCGGTCGATGCGCCGGCGTCGACGGCCCGGTTGTGGCTGCTGCAACCCGACGGCCGGACCGACGTGGCCACCGCGGACCATCCGGCGGTCGACGTGCGAATCGCCGCGTTGGCTGAGCGGTGATGCTCCTACGAGGCGTCGCCACGCCGCGACCCGGCGTGGTCACGATGCGGTTGGGATCGCCTCTCCTCCGGGTCGGCCTGCTACTTGGACTGCTGGGCGCCGCCGGTTGCGGATTCGGGGGTGAAGCGAACGCCCCGGCGCCCACGCTGGGCACCATCGGGTCCACTGCTGTCGCCCCCGATGACACGTCCGCTACCGCCCCCGATACGGCCACCGATGGTGCCGCTGCCGAGGAGGAGTCGGGTGGCGATGCCATGCCGACCACCACGACCGGAATGCCGACCACCACGATCATCACGGGTTGGACCGGTGCGACCCATCCGCTCACCGGCCTGCCAGCCGTCGACGGGGTGGCCGACCGCCCGGCGTTGGCCGTCAAGATCGGCAACAACGACACCAAGTCGTTGCCGCAGATAGGCATCCAGTCCGCCGACGTGGTCTACGAAACGCACATCGAGAACGGGGTGACGCGCTTCCTGGCCATCTTCCAGAGCGAGGTCCCGCTCACCGTGGGACTGGTCCGGTCGGCCCGATCTAGCGACATCGACCTGATCGGCAACCTGAACCGCCCAGTCTTCGCCTACTGGGGCAGCAACCAGGGCGTAGGCGACGAGGTCGCCGAGGCGGAACGTCAGGGCACGTTCGTTCCCGTGAGCACCAACGGTGAGGGTCAGGCGTTTTTCTTCCGTGACAAGGCCCGGGGCGAAGCCCCCTACAACGGGTTCCTAGACGCTGCGGCGCTGGTGGCTTCGGCCCCTGGTGGCGCACCCGACGCCCTGTTCGATTTCGGCCCTTTGCCGTCCTCCGCGGTGACCACCAAGGGCATCGGATGGCGAACGCCCCGACGTGAGATCGACTGGGTCTGGGATCACGCCACCGCCCGCTGGCTGCGATTCCACCGCGGAGTGCCACTGCTCGACGAGACTGGCGTGCAGTTGGCCGCCGACAACGTGCTCGTCCTCTACGTGGACTACCGGACGTCAGATGCCGATCTGGAGTCGCCGCAGTCCATTACGACCGGATCCGGCGACGGCTGGTTGCTGCGGGACGGCACCATCACCGGCGTGACGTGGAGTCGACCGTTTATCGCCGACCGGTGGTCCCTGGCCGACGATGACACCGGCGACCGGGTGAATCTGCGAACAGGTCGCACCTGGGTGGCGCTGGCCCGACTGGGCGAGGGCATCCTGCTGGATCCGGAGCGCATTGCCGAACTTGTCGGCTGACCGCTCCGAAAACGATTCCGATACCCGCTCGTCGACCCACCCTTCCTAGACTCCGCGTCATGAGTGACGTGACCCGGTCGACCGGAACCCAGTTGGTAAAGCGCGGACTAGCCGAGATGCTCAAGGGCGGCGTGATCATGGACGTGGTCGACCCCGCCCAGGCCAAGATCGCCGAGGATGCCGGAGCGGTCGCGGTGATGGCGCTCGAGCGAGTGCCGTCCGACATCCGCCGGGACGGCGGTGTTGCCCGCATGTCTGATCCGGAGATGATCGAGGGCATCCAGGAGGTCGTGACCATCCCGGTGATGGCCAAGGCCCGCATCGGCCACTTCGCCGAAGCACAGATCCTCCAGGCGCTCGGCGTGGACTACGTCGACGAGAGTGAGGTCCTCACGCCGGCTGACGAGGCCCACCACATTGACAAGTGGGCCTTCGACGTGCCGTTCGTATGCGGGGCGACCAACCTCGGTGAGGCGCTGCGACGGATCTCCGAGGGCGCCTGCCTGATCCGGTCCAAGGGCGAGGCGGGTACCGGCAACATCGTCGAGGCGGTCCGCCACCTCCGGTCGATCCTCGGCGACATGCGTCGGATCACCCAGGCCGACCAGGCCGAACTGTTCGACTGGGCCAAGCGCCTACAGGCCCCGTTGCCCCTGGTGCAAGAGATCGCCGAGACCGGCGTCCTGCCGGTCCCCATGTTCTGCGCCGGTGGCATCGCCACGCCGGCCGACGCAGCATTGGTCATGCAGCTGGGTGCCCAGTCCGTCTTCGTGGGCTCGGGCATCTTCAAGAGCGACGATCCGGCGCCCCGTGCCCGGGCCATTGTCGAGGCGGCCACCAACTTTGAGGATCCGACCATGTTGGCCAAGGTCAGCCGAGGCCTTGGGAGCGCCATGCCGGGTCTGGAGATCGGCCAGCTGGAAACCCGCCTGGCTGATCGCGGCTGGTAGTCGACCGGTCACCCATGGCCACACACCTTCCCGTGAAAATCGGGCGATGAAGGTCGGGGTCCTGGCCCTCCAGGGGGCATTCGTACGTCACATCCAGGCGCTGGACGACCTGGGCGCTGCGGCCACTGAGGTACGAACCGTGGGAGAACTGTCCGCCGTGGATGCCCTGGTGCTGCCGGGAGGCGAGTCCACGACCATGTCGATGCTGCTCGACTCGTCGGGCCTGCGAACAGCGGTGGCCGAGCGGATCGACGGAGGGATGCCGGTCCTGGGTACCTGCGCCGGGATGATCCTGCTGGCCAGTCACGTGGCCGATGGTCGCCCGGACCAACGGTCGTTCGCGGCGATCGACATCGACGTCCGACGCAACGGCTACGGCAGACAGGTGGACTCCTTCGAATCCGACCTGGACGTGACCGGTCTGGACGAGCCCTTCCACGGGGTGTTCATTCGGGCCCCGGTGGTCGACCGGGTGGGCAATGGTGTCGAGGTGCTGGCCTCCGTGGACGGTCGACCCGTGTTATGCAGCCAGGGTTCGGTCGTGGTGACATCCTTCCATCCTGAGATGTCCGGAGACGGACGGATCCACGGGAAGTTCCTGGACATGGCGTTCGCCGCCTGACCAGCCACTGGTGGACGAACCGCCTGGTTGCAACAAGTAGACGAGACGAGACGGAGGGCGACATGTCGGGCCATTCCAAGTGGGCGACCATCAAGCACAAGAAGGGCGCTGCGGACGCCAAGCGCGGCAAGCTCTTCGCCAAGCTCATCAAGCAGGTCGAGGTGTCGGCCCGCCAAGGCGGAGGCGACCCGGACTCCAACCCGACGCTACGGACCATGTTCCAGAAGGCTCGTGACGCATCGGTGCCGCTCGACACCATCGAACGGGCCGTCAAGCGCGGTACCGGTGAACTTGAAGGAGTCGACTACGAGACCATCACCTACGAGGGGTACGCCCCCCACGGTGTAGCGCTCTACGTGGAGACCCTGACCGACAACCGGAACCGGACCGGCTCGGAGGTTCGTTCCCTCCTGACCAAGAACGGTGGTTCGCTGGCCGAGCCCGGATCGGTGGCCTGGCAGTTCGATCGCAAGGGGGTGGTCCTGCTGGCCGGCTCAGTCGACGAGGACGAAATCATGGTCGCCGCGCTGGATGCCGGAGCCGAGGACCTGATCGACGATGACGGGACCTGGCGCTTGACGTGCGAGGCCACCGACCTCCCATCTGTCCGTGACGCCCTCGAGGCAGCCGAGGTGCCGTTCCTGAACGCCGACGTGGCGATGCTGGCCACCACGTCAGTGGCCCTGGATTCCGTCGACCAGGCCAGGGCTGTGCTCCGGGTCATGGACCTTCTGGATGACAACGACGACGTCCAGGACGTGCACGCCAACTTCGACATCTCCGCCGAGATCCTCGAGGAACTCGACGACTGATCGGCCGGCGGAAGGGATGCACCGGTCGTCGGGGCGGCCACCGCTAGAGTCGTACACATGTTCGTTCTGGGGGTTGACCCGGGTCTGACCCGTTGTGGCTACGGCGTCGTGTCGCGCACCGGGCGTCGCCTCGAAGCCGTGGCCGCCGGAGTGATCCGGACCGACCCGGGGGCCGACACGGCAGTTCGTCTGGCCGAGCTTCATCGCGAGGTGGCGGCACTGATCGACGAGTACCGACCCGACGAGGTGGCCGTCGAGCGGGTCCTCTTCCAAGTCAACGTCCGTACCGCCATGCAGACGGGACAGGCCTCGGGAGTCGCCATGGCTGCCGCGGCGACCGCCGGTTGTCCGGTGACGCTCTATTCGCCGAACGAGGTGAAGGACGCAGTGGCCGGCTGGGGCGCCGCCGACAAAGACCAGATGGAACAGATGGTCCGGGGCCAACTCGGCTTGACCACACCGTTGCGCCCGGTCGACGCCGCCGATGCCGTGGCCGTGGCCCTCTGCCATCTGGCCATGGTGCCGCCCAGTCGTCGGGTGACGGTCGCCGGTGCTGGTCGATGATCGGGTCGCTGAGAGGTCGACTGCTGGAACGCTTCGGAGAGGGCGAGGTCCTCATCGAGGTGGCAGGTGTCGGCTACCGGGTGGTCGTCACCCCAACCACCGCAGTCCGGTTGGGCGATGTGGGCGGCGATGTGTTCGTCCACGTCCACCATCACTTCCGGGAGGCCGACCAGACGCTGTACGGCTTCCTCGAGCGTGACGAACGCGCCTGCTTTGAGGCACTCCTCTCGGCTCACGGAGTCGGGCCGTCGCTGGCTCTCGCGGTGCTAGGCGTACACGGGCCTGGAGAGTTGGCCCGTCTCTTGGCCGATGACGACGTGGCTGCCCTCTGTCTCGTTCCCGGTGTCGGAAAGAAGACCGCCACCCGGCTACTGGTCGAACTCAAGGACTCGCTCGACCTGCCGTTGGATGGGATTTTGGACGGCGGTGAGGGGCCGGGCGTACCCCGATCGGCAGTGGCCGAGGTCCAAGATGCTCTCGGTGGCCTTGGGTACACCCCGGATGAGGTCCGGTCGGTGCTGGCCGACCTGGGTGGCGACGATCCGGCGATCCTGTTACGCGAGGCCCTCCAGCGCCTCGCCCGGGCCTAGGTCCGGACGCGGGTCGGGGCAGGTCGGTCGTGCGCGAGGAGCTTCTTTCGGCACAGCGTGACCCGGAGATCGACGAGGAGTCGGTCGAAGGTGGCCTACGGCCCCGCAGCCTCCAGGAGTTCGTTGGCCAGTCCGAGCTCAAGGGCCACCTGCGGGTGATGCTCGAAGCGGCACGACGGCGGGGTCAGGCTGCCGACCACTTCCTGTTCGCCGGGCCGCCCGGCCTGGGCAAGACGACGCTGGCCCACATCGTGGCTACCGAGATGCAGGCCGAACTCCACGTGACTTCTGGTCCGGCCCTCGACCGTGCAGGCGACCTGGCGGCCATCCTCACCAAGCTGGAGCCGGGCGACGTCCTGTTCATCGATGAGATACACCGGTTGGCCCGGGCCGTCGAAGAGGTCCTGTATCCGGCGATGGAGGACTTCGAGCTGGACATCGTGTTGGGCAAGGGCCCGGCCGCCCGGTCCATCCGCCTGGAGCTGCCCCGGTTCACGCTGGTCGGGGCCACAACCCGGACGGGACTCATCACCGGGCCGTTGCGTGACCGCTTCGGCCTCACGGCCCGCCTCGACTACTACGAGGCCGACGACCTGCAGTCCATCGTGACCCGGGCCGCGGGAATCCTCGAGGTCGAACTTGACACCGAGGGCGCGGGTGAGATCGCCCGCCGGTCGCGGGGCACGCCACGGATCGGCAACCGGTTGCTGCGTCAGGTGCGCGACTTCGCCCAGGTCGAGCGGTCGGGGATGGTCGACGGTGACGTGGCACGTGACGGCCTGGCCTTCTTCGGCGTGGACGGTCTGGGCCTGGACAAGCCTTCAAGGGAGATCCTCTCGGCGCTCTGCCATCGCTTCGGTGGTGGCCCGGTGGGACTCAAGACGCTGTCGATCAGCGTGAGCGAACCCGAAGACACGGTGGAAGACGTCTACGAGCCGTTCCTCATTCAACAGGGCCTACTACTCCGAACACCGAAGGGACGTGTGGCCACGCCGGCGGCCTACTCCCATCTGGGGACCGGTCCGCCGCCCTCCGGTGGGCCGACCTCCCTGTTCGACGAGGACTCGACGGACTGAACCGACGTTCGGCGGTCGGAACTCCACGGGCCGTGGCTCCCTAGGCTTGCCGACCCATGGGGCCCGACGATTTCGACTACGACCTCCCGGCGTCGGCCATAGCCCAGGAGCCGCTGGCCGACCGCTCGGCGGCCCGGCTGCTGGACGCCACCGGCCCCTCGGTCGTTCATAGAACAGTGAGGGACCTGCCCTCGCTCCTCGGGCCCGCAGACATCTTGGTTCTCAACAACACGAGGGTCCTGCCGGCACGACTGCGCCTCAGGCGACCCACCGGCGGTGCCGCCGAGGTCCTGTTGTTGCATCCGGTCGACGAACATCGTGCCCAGCAGCTGGATCCCCAGAACCCGGACGACCTTCGTCAGGATGGCCATCTCTGGGAGGCACTGGTTCGGCCCAGTCGTCGACTACCCGACGGTGTCGTCCTGACCCCCGACGGACCCAACATCGAGGGATTAGCCGGATTGGCCGTCGAGGTGGGCGCCGATCTGGGCGAGGGGCGCCGTCATGTCCGGATCCGGACCGGCGACGATGATCTTGAGGCTGCCCTGGATCGGTACGGCGAGATGCCGCTCCCGCCGTACCTCACCACCGTGCTGGCAGACCCGGAGCGTTACCAGACGGTGTTCAGTGACCGGCCGGCGTCGGCCGCCGCTCCCACCGCCGGCCTGCATCTGACCGACGACGTCCTGGAACGCTGCCGATCGGCAGGAGCACGCGTCGAGTACCTCGAACTGGTGGTGGGCCTGGACACGTTCCGACCGGTGACCGTGGGCGACTTCGACGACCACCGGATGCACCACGAGCGTTACCAGGTGGCCCCGGAGGTGATCGAGGCCTGTCTGGCGGCCCGCCGCAACGGCGGACGGGTGGTGGCGACGGGCACCACCACGGTCCGGGCACTGGAATCCGCGGCCCGGTTCGGCCCCGCTGGATCGACGGACCTGTTCATCCGGCCCCCCTTCGAGTTCCAGATGGTGGATGCCCTGATGACGAACTTCCACCTGCCACGGTCCACGCTTCTGGTCATGCTCGAAGCGTTCGCAGGGACAAGGTGGCGCGACCTCTATCGGGGAGCCCTCAACGACGGGTACCGCTTCCTCTCGTTCGGGGACGCCATGCTGGTGGCCCGCACCGCGACGGATCTACCGGGGGAGACAGACCGGTGAGAGCCGAGTTCACCGAGTCGGCGATCGACGGAGGCGCACGTTCCGGCACGGTTCGGGTGCCCGGGGGAACGTTCCGGACCCCATGCTTCATGCCGGTCGGAACGAGGGGAGCGGTACGGCACCTCTCATCGGTCGATCTGGCCGAACTGGGAGCCGAGGTGGTCCTCGGAAACACGTACCACCTGATGCTGCGACCGGGTGCCGAGGTGATCCGGGCACACGGGGGACTGGGCGCCTTCGCCGGTTGGGAGGGGCTCACCCTCACCGACTCAGGTGGCTACCAGATCTTCTCGCTGAAGCCGAAGGTCGATGACCAGGGCGCCACCTTTCGATCGACCTATGACGGGTCCACCCACGTGCTCACCCCGGAGGGGGCAGCCGAAGTCCAAGCCGACCTGGGAGCTGACATCCAGATGGTCCTGGACGTGTGTCCTGCCCTGCCGGCAACGGAGAAGGTCCTCCGGGCCGCGGTAGTCCGCACCGCGACATGGGCCGGCCGGGGCCGTCGGGCCTTCCTGGAACACCCGGATGCCGCTGGCCGGCAGAGCCAGTTCGGCATCGTGCAGGGAGGCACCGACACCGGTCTGCGGATAGAGAGCGCCGAGCGGACCCTCGAGGTGGGTTTCGACGGCTACGCGGTGGGTGGTCTCAGCGTGGGAGAGACCCGTGACCAGATGCTGGAGCCCCTGGCTGCGGTGACGAGTTTGCTTCCGGCCGACCAACCGCGCTACTTCATGGGTCTCGGGGACCCGGCGGGCCTCGTCGAGGTGGTGGCGGCCGGGATCGACATGTTCGACTGCGTCCTGCCCACCCGGCACGCGCGGCACGGGACAGTGCTGACCACTGCTGGACGTCTCAACCTGCGAAACGCCCGGTTTGCCACCGACGATTCGCCCCTGGATCCCGCTTTCCCGGCCAGCCCGGCTGGGCGGTGGTCCAGGGCTTACCTGCGACACCTCCTGATGACCGACGAACCCACCGGTGGTCGGCTCCTCTCGATGCACAACCTGGCCTGGTTGCTGGACTTCGTGGATCGTCTCCGGGCATCCATCGAGGCCGGAACGTTCGAGGCGTTCCGGAGCGACACCCTGACCGTCTGGGGTTAGGCACCGACGGGTGCCCGACGGGTTGCCTGCCCGCTATCTCCCGGGTTACCTGTCGAGGTACTCGCGGCTCGGCGTAGGCTCACGGGGTCCACTGGCGGCCATGAGGTCGTCCGGATCATTGTCTCAAATCCCCTCTCAAATCCCCTCTCTAGGAGCGTTCCCGTGGCCGGCTTCATCCCCCTGATCCTCATCTTCGGGCTCATGTACGTGCTCATGATCCGACCGCAGCAGCGCAAGGTGAAGGAGCAGCAGGCACTCGTATCGTCGATCTCGGCGGGTGATGAGGTGGTCCTCAGTTCGGGCATCTTCGGGGTCGTGAAGGAGGTCGACGGCGACGACGAGCACGTGCTGTGGATTGAGGTGTACTCGGGCATCGAGCTGAAGGTTCTGCGAAGTGCCGTGGATCGTCGCTTCAACGAGCCCACCACCGTTGACGAGGAACTGGTTGCTGAGGAACCGGTCACCGCGGAACCGGGCGAAGAGACCGGTTCCGAAGAGACCGGTTCAGACGAGGCCTGAGCGGCTCCACCGTCACCGGAACCCTGCGTCGCCGAAATGCCCCGCCGTCAACTTGTCTACCTGCTCGGGATCGTCATCCTGAGCGTCCTCGCCTCGACCATGACCGTGGTCTGGGGCAACAAGCCCCTGCTCGGGCTCGACCTGCAGGGTGGCGTGTCGGTTCGGCTGGTAGCCACCGAGCCGGCCACCGAGGAGATGCTCGACCAGACGGTGTCGATCATTCGTGACCGGGTCGATGGACTCGGCGTGGCCGAACCCGAGATCTCCCGGACCGAGACCGGTGTGCTGGTCTCGCTTCCGGGGGTGGACGACCAGGACCGGGCCCTGTCGCTCGTGGGCACCACGGCCGAACTTCGCTTCCGGCCGGTCTGTAGCGTCACCTCGACAGTCCGTCCCGAGACACCGGCGTCAGGCTCGTGGTCGACTGCCCATGCCATGTGTTCGGAGGTCAATACCGGAGCGGTGGTGCCGGCCATCGGTGCCGACGGGTACACCGCCCCGGAGGACGATCTTGCCGAGAACTTCGTGGTGCTGGGGCTTCGTGGCGACACCGCCGGCCAGCGCTACCTGCTGGGACCATCGGTCCTGACCGGTGAAGCGATCGCTGACGCCAACCCGCTGTTCATCGACTACCAGTGGCAGGTCGGACTGGACCTCCATCAGGGACAGGTCGGCATCGACGGTTTCAACGAGGTGGCGGCCCGGTGCTACACGGGTGACCCCTCGTGCCCCCTGGCTGTCGGTTCGACCAACGGCCGTCTAGCCATCGTGCTTGATGGCCAAGTGGTCACCGCACCATCCATCCGGGCGCCCCAGTTCCAGCACGACGCCATCCTGATCTCCGGTGGGTTCGAGAAGGCCGAGGCCGACGACGTGTCGCTCTCGCTGCGCTACGGCGCGCTGCCCGTGGAACTCGAACCCGATAACACCAGGGTGGTGTCGGCGACCATTGGCGAGGACTCCCTGAGGGCCGGCGTGGTAGCCGGCCTGGTCGGCCTGCTACTGGTTGCCCTGTTCATCGTGACCTACTACCGCATCCTCGGTCTGGTGGCTCTGTTGAGTCTCGGGATCTCCGGTGTGCTCCTGTGGGCCATCATCGCCCACCTCGGAACCCAGTCGGGGTTGGCCCTCACGCTGGCCGGTATCACCGGCATGATCGTGGCCGTCGGCGTCTCGGTGGACTCCAACATCGTCTACTTCGAACACCTCAAGGAAGACGTCCGCGACGGTAGAACTGCCCGGTCCTCGGTCGACCGGGCCTTTCCGATCGCCTTTTCGACCATCGTCAAAGCCGATCTGGCTTCGCTGATCGGCGCCGGCCTGTTGTGGGCGCTCACCGTCGGTGCTGTTCGGGGCTTCGCCCTCTACCTCGGCCTGGCAACCATCCTGGACCTGGTGGCCACCTACTTCTTCATGGGTCCGATGGTGCGCCTGTTGGCCACCACACGCTGGTTTGCCGATCACCCTGAACGCTTCGGCCTGCCCGCCTCGGGTGCCGTGTCGGCTCGAAGGGGCGCAGTCCCATCGGAGGTCGGAGCATGAAGACCCTACGAGCCCTCTATCGCGGCGAATCGCCGGTCGACTTTCCCTTGCTGTGGCGCCCGGCCGTCACCACGTCGGTGGTGGCCGTCGTCCTGGGCCTGCTTTCGTTTGCCGTCTTTGGCCTGAACCTGGGCCTCGACTTCGAGGGTGGAACCTCTTATGAGGTCCGGGCACCTGACGTGTCGGTAGCTGACGCCCGTGAGTTGATGGCCGACCTCGGGGCGCCCGAGGCCCGCATCCAACTGGTTGACGACGATCTGGTCCTGGTGCGCTCCGACGTTCAGGACCCGGTCCGCGCCGCGGAGATCCGTGATGGTCTGGCCGCTGGTCTAGGCCCCGTGGTGGCCTTCGAGCAGGTCGGACCCACATGGGGCGACGAAGTCACCGGCAAGGCGGTCAAGGCACTGATCGTCTTCTTCATCGTGGTGGCGATGTACATCGCCGTCCGTCTGGAATGGAAGATGGCGGTCGGTGCATTGGTCGCCGTGGCCCACGACATCGTGCTGAGCGTCGGCGTCTATTCGGTCTTCCGGTTCGAGATCACCCCAGCTACGGTCATCGCCTTCCTGACCATCATGGGGTACTCGCTCTACGACACCATCGTGGTCTACGACAAGGTGCGAGAGGTCGTCGGCCGTCTAGGTGCGACCGAGCGGTACACCTATTCGGAACTCATGAACCTGGCCTTGAACCGGGTGGCCATGCGGTCCATCAACACCAGCATCACCTCGGCCATCCCGGTCTTGTCGATGCTGGTGGTGGGTTCGTTCATCCTGGGGGCGGGCACCCTGCGCGAGTTCGCGGTGGCTCTCCTGGTGGGCATCGCCGTGGGTTCCTACTCGTCGCTTTTCCTGGCCTCGTCGTTGGTTTCCGTGCTCAAGGAGCGCGAGGAGCGGTGGAGTCAGATCGCCCTCAAGGTCCGGAATCGAACGGGCGACGATGTCGACGGGTCCATGAAGGGGACACGGACCATCGAGCGGAGCGATGCGGTGGGTGTCGACACCCGGGCCGCACCGCGGCGGGCGCCCGGTGGTGGCCCGGCGAAGCGTCGTCCGACCATGACGGCGCCGACAGGCGGTGGCGTGCCGCCCCGCCCACGCAAGAAGAAGCGCTGACGCACGTCGTCCAGCGAGACCTGACCGAAGGGTCCGGCTTCGGGGCCCACTGGCCGGTGGCCCCCCACGACTACCGTGGAGGCATGGGAACGCTGGTGATCTCAGGTCGTTCCAGGGAACCGGGCCTTTCCAGGAGCCCGTATAGCGGAAGCCTTCGTCTCAGAAACCTGTGTCCCGAAAGCGGGTGCCGCTGAGATGGCCACGATGACCCGGGTGCTCCCGTGGCGACGCCGCCCCCGTGAGGTGGTCGGCGAGACGTCGGCACTGCTGACCGAATATCGGGCCCATCATCCCGGAGCGGATTCGTCGATGATCGAGCAGGCCTACCAGGTGGCGTTGGCCGCCCACGCAGGCCAGACCCGCAAGTCCGGAGAGCCCTACATTCACCATCCGCTGTCGGTGGCCACCATCGTGGCCCGGCAGGGTCTGGATGACGTGACGGTGGCCGCCGCCCTGCTACACGACGCGGTGGAGGACACCTCCATCTCCCTTGATGACCTCGAGCGGGACTTCGGTTCCGATGTCCGGCTCATCGTGGACGGCGTCACCAAGTTGGAGCGCCTCCACTTCGACACCCGCGAAGAACAGCAGGCGGCCAGCGTCCGCAAGATGCTGGTCGCCCTGGCCAAGGACCTTCGTGTGCTGATCATCAAGTTGGCCGACCGACTCCACAACATGCGAACCCTGGCCGCGCTGCCCGAACACAAGCAGGAACGGGTGGCCCAAGAGACTCTGGACATCTACGCCCCGCTGGCCAACCGGCTGGGCATGCAGGAGGTCAAGGACCAACTGGAAGACCTGGCGCTGGCCACTCTGCATCCCAAGCGCTACAGCCAGATCGACCAGATGGTCCAGGACCGGTCGCCGGAGCGCGACCTGTACCTGGCACAGGTCATCGGCGAGGTCGAGGGTCGGCTCGGCGAGGTGGGCGTCACCGGCGAGGTCGACGGTCGACCGAAGCAGCTGTGGAGCATCTACGAGAAGATGATCGTGAAGGGTCGGCCCTTCGAGGAGATCCACGATCTGGTTGGGGTGCGTGTCGTGGTCGAGAACGTGCGCGACTGCTACGCAGCGTTGGGCACCATCCATGCCACCTGGAAACCGGTGCAGGGACGCTTCAAGGACTATGTGGCCATGCCCAAGTTCAACCTGTACCAGTCGCTGCACACCACTGTCGTCGGGCCCCAGGGCAAGCAGGTGGAGTTCCAGGTACGCACCTACGAGATGCACGCCAGGGCCGAGCACGGGGTGGCCGCCCACTGGGACTACAAGGCCCAATCGCCGAGCGACGAGATGGCCTGGCTGGGTCGGATCGTGGAGTGGCAGGCCGAGACGGAGGACCCCGGCACCTTCATGGCCAACCTGAAGACCGATCTGGAACTCGACGAGGTCTACGTCTTCACGCCAAAGGGGCGGGTGGTGACTCTTCCGCTGGGGGCCACGTTGGTCGACTTCGCCTACGCCATCCACACCGACGTCGGACATGCCTGCGTGGGCGCCAAGGTGGGGGGCCGGCTCGTCCCCCTGGAGACGGAACTAGTCACTGGCGACACAGTCGAGGTGGTGACGTCCCGTCAGCCGGGGGCTGGACCCAGCCGGGACTGGTTGCAGTTCGTGGCCACCCACCGGGCATCCAGCAAGATCAAGCACTGGTACTCACAGGAGCGACGGACCGAGGCAATCGACGCCGGTCATGAGGAACTCACCAACGAACTCCGGCGGGCCGGGCTGCCCATCAGGGAGGTGCTCGACGGGCCCGAGCTGGCTGCGGTGGCTGCGTCGATGAACTACCACGAGCCCGACACGTTGTACGCGGCGGTGGGCGAGCATCACGTGTCGGCCCGGTCGCTGGTCGGTCGGGTGGCCAATGTGCTGCGACCCGACGAGGATGACGAGGTCACGGCGATTCCGGTCAAGACCCGACGGCCTCGCAGGGACACTGACCGGGTGGGGGTCCACGTCGAAGGGCTGGACGACATGCTGGTGCGGCTGTCGAGGTGCTGCACGCCGGTGCCGCCCGACGAGATCATGGGGTTCGTGACCCGCGGTCGCGGGGTGAGCGTGCACCGGTCGGACTGCGCCAACGCGGTGTCACTGATGGCCGAACAGGGCGACCGACTCATCGACGTCGACTGGGGCGGCGAGATGGGAAGCCACTTCGTGGTCTCTGTGGACCTCAAGGCACTCGACCGACCGGGACTGCTGCGCGACGTCACCGGCGTCCTGGCCGACCACCAGGTCAACGTCTTGTCCACCACGACGTCGACCAGTGGTGCCGACCGGGTGGCCACCATGCGCTTCGACTTCGAGATCGTGGACCCGACACACCTCGAGACCTTGTTGCGGATGTTGCGTCGTGTCGATTCGGTCTACGACGTGCACCGTGCAGTGCAGGGTTCGCCCGACCTGGTCGACGACGCCGACGGTTCCACTGACAAGGGCTGAAGCGGGGGCTGACTGCCCGGGGCCAGAGAGACGGCAACGTCGCCGAGTGCCGCTTGGAGCGCCGGTAGCCTCCATCACCGTGTCCGACCACGTTTTCCGCGCCCCGAAGGGCACCCGTGACATCCTCTGGCCGGACTCGGCCCGGTGGCGTGCCTTAGTCGACGTCTTCGCCGAGGTGGTCGGCTCCGCGGGGTACCTCGAGGTCATCCCGCCGATGTTCGAACACGTCGAGGTGTTCCAGCGTCTCGGCGAGACCACCGACGTCGTCCGCAAGGAGATGTACTCCTTTGAGGACAAGGGTGGACGGACTCTGGCGCTGCGGCCCGAGCAGACCGCATCGGTGGTCCGCGGATTCTCCGAGCATCGACCCACGCTGCCGTACAAGGCCTGGTACGCCGGGCCCAACTTCCGATATGAGCGGGCGCAGAAGGGCCGTTTCCGACAGTTCGACCAGGTGGGGGTGGAGGTCCTGGGCCCGACCGACCCGCACCTCGATGCCGAGGTCATCTCCCTGGCGTGGCGCTTCTACGAGCGGCTGGGCCTGAAACAGGTAACCCTGCTGGTGAACTCGCTGGGTGGCCCCGAAGACCGCGCCCGGTATGTCGAGGCACTGCGGGCCCACTTCACCGCGGAGAGCGACGCCCTGAGCGAGGAATCGCGGGCCACCTTGGAGGCCAACCCGTTGCGGGTACTGGATTCCAGTCGGGAAGCCGATGCACCGCTCATCGACGCCGCTCCCCGGATGGTCGACCACCTGTCCGACGACGCGGCGGCCCACTTCGCCGGTGTGACCGCGGCGCTCGATGCCGTCGGCGTGCCCTACACCGTGGCGCCACGGCTGGTCCGTGGCCTCGACTACTACGTCCGTACCACCTTCGAATTCGCCGCCGAGGCACTCGACGCCGCGCAGAACGCGGTGGGTGGCGGTGGACGCTACGACGGTCTGGCGGCCGACCTTGGTGCGCCGGAGACCCCGGGTGTGGGATTCGCCCTCGGAGTGGATCGAACCCTGTTGGCGTGCGACGCCGAGGGAGTGTTCAACGCACCGGCAGCAGCCATCGACGTGTTCGTGGTCGATGCCACAGGTGGTGACGAGGCCGTGGTGGTGACCGACCTGATCCGCACGGAAGGCCTGCGGGTCGACCGGGCGTGGGACGGACGGTCCATGAAGGCCCAGATGAAGGCCGCCGACCGCAGCGCCGCTGCGCTGGCAGTCATCGTGGGCGAAGACGAAAAGGCGGCCGGCACGGTGACCGTGCGGGACCTCCGGGGTGACGGCGGACAGGAGACCGTCACCCGGGACCAGATGATCCAGACCCTACGAGCGAGGCTGCGTTGACCGATTATTCCACCTCCATGCGAACCGACCGCTGCGGAGACCTCCGGGTCGACGACGTGGGTCGCCAGGTCACCCTGTGCGGGTGGGTCGACCGACGACGCGAGCACGGCGAGCACCTGGCGTTCATCGACCTGAGGGACCGCTCCGGTGTCGTCCAGCTGGTGGTCGACGGCGCCCACGACCTCCGCAGCGAGTACGTGCTGCAGGTCAGCGGGACCGTGCGCGAACGTCCGGCCGACACGGCCAATGATTCGTTGGTGACCGGCGCGGTCGAGATCGACGCCGTCGAGGTGACCGTGCTTGCGGCAGCTGAGCCGCCGCCCTTCCCAATCGACGAACGCACCGACGTCGACGAGATGCTGCGCCTGAAGCACCGGTACGTCGACCTGCGGCGCCCCAGGATGCAGCGCAACCTCGAGGTCCGGGCCCGGGTCAACAGCGCGGTGCGTGGCGCAATGGAGGAGCAGGGGTTCGTCGAGGTCGAGACGCCGATGCTCATAGCTAGTACGCCCGAAGGGGCCCGCGACTTCGTGGTCCCGTCACGCAAGGAACCCGGCTCGTTTTACGCCCTACCCCAGAGCCCCCAGATCTTCAAGCAACTGTGCATGGTGGGTGGCGTCGACCGCTACTACCAGATCGCCCGCTGCCTCCGTGACGAGGACCTCCGGGCCGATCGCCAGTTCGAGTTCATGCAGCTCGATGCCGAGGCGAGCTTCGTTTCCCAGGACGACGTGCTGGCCTTCATCTCCCACGCCGTCTCGGCTGCCGCCGAAGCGATCACCGGGGAGCGGCCCGGCGAGATTCCGCGGATGTCGTGGCAAGAGGCCCAGGAGCGGTTCGGGACCGACAAGCCCGACATCCGGTTCGGCATGGAACTCGTTGAGCTCACCGAGGTGTTCGCCGGCACCGAGTTCCGCGCCTTCCAGGCGCCCTGCGTGAAGGGCATACGGGTGCCCGGTGGCGCCGATGCGTCCCGCAACCGGCTCGACGACCTGACCGAGCAATGCAAGGGCTGGGGCGCCAAGGGCCTCGTGTGGATGCGGGTCACCGACGATGGCCTGGACTCACCGGTGGCCAAATTCCTGACCGACGGCGAGAAGGCGGCGCTGGGCTCCACGTTGGAGGCCGAGGTCGGCGACCTGCTTCTGCTGGTAGCCGACGAGCGCCGGACGGTTCGACACATCCTGGGCCTGCTGCGCCTCGAGTTGGGTCGTCCGCCGGTCACTGAGGGTGGACTCCACTTCCTCTGGGTGGTCGACTTCCCCCTGTTCGAGGGACTCGACGAGTCGGGGAACCCCATCCCGGCCCATCACCCGTTCACCATGCCGCATACCGACGACCTGGACGCGCTCGAGCGGGGCGACCTGCTGGACGTGCGCTCGCAGGCCTACGACCTCGTACTGAACGGATGGGAACTGGGCTCCGGCAGCGTCCGGATCCACCGCCGTGAGATCCAGGAGCAGATTTTCTCCATCTTGGGGATCGAATCCGAGGAGGCGCACGCCAAGTTCGGCTTCCTGCTCGACGCCTTCCGGTACGGCGCTCCGCCACACGCCGGCTTCGCCTTCGGCATGGATCGCCTCACGGCCATCCTGGCTGGCGAGGAGAACATCCGCGAGGTCATCGCCTACCCCAAGACCCAGTCAGGGGGAGACCCGCTGACCAGCGCACCGACGCCCATCGATGGTCGACACCTCGAGGAGTTAGGTCTGCGGGTCCTTCCCCCGGCGGAATAGGCCCCCGCCCAGGAACAGCCTCAGGTGGAATGGCCGTCCCGCCAGACAACCGGACTGCCGGGTACCGTCCGACCGTGTCCGGAGACCTCTTCGCCAGCGCGGCGACCGAACGCCTGGCTCGCCGGGCGCCGTTGGCTGACCGCCTGCGGCCGACCAGGTTGGACGACGTCGTCGGCCAGGAGCACCTTCTGGGCCCGGGACGTCCCCTACGGCGACTGATCGAGGCCGACCGCCTGTCATCAGTGGTGCTCTGGGGTCCTCCGGGAACAGGTAAGACGTCCCTGGCCAGACTCATCGCGCGGGTGACCGCTCAAGAGTTCGCTGAACTCTCGGCCGTCAACGCCAGCGTTAAGGACGTCCGGGAACTGGTGGCTTCGGCAAAAGCCCGTCTGGGTGAACGCGACGTGGGCACCATCCTGTTTCTCGACGAGGTCCATCGGTTCAACAAGGCCCAGCAGGACGCCCTCCTACCGTCGGTGGAGTCCGGACTACTGGTGCTCATCGGGGCCACCACCGAGAACCCGTTCTTCGAGGTCAACGCCCCGTTGCTGTCGCGTTCCACCCTGTTCCGACTGGAGCCTCTAGGGCCCGAAGCGTTGCGGCGCCTCCTGGAACGGGGGCTGGCCGTCGAGGCCGTCGAAGCCGACGATGATGCGCTGGACCTGCTAGTCGACCGGGCCGCCGGGGATGGTCGACATGCCCTGACCAGTCTGGAGGTGGCGGCTGCGCTGGCCGTCGGTCGGGCAGCGGAGCAGCCGGCCGAGGGTTCAGAAACCCGGGTAGTGCTGGCCGATGCCGAGGCGGCACTGGGCACCAAGGCGCTGCGTTACGGCCGCGATGCCCACTACGACGTGATCAGTGCTTTCATCAAGAGCATCCGGGGCTCGGATCCCGATGCCGGTCTGTACTGGCTGGCCCGGATGCTCGACGTCGGCGAGGACGCCCGGTTCATTGCCCGCCGGCTGGTCATCCTGGCCAGTGAAGACGTCGGCATGGCCGATCCGATGAGCCTTGTGGTTGCCGACGCGGCCGCCCGGGCCGTTGAGTTCGTGGGCCTTCCTGAGGCGAAGTTGAATCTGGCCCAGGCCGTGGTCCACCTGGCCACGGCCCCCAAGTCCAACCGGGTGACCATGGCGCTCGGCGCCGCAGAGGGCGATGCCCGGGCGGCAGGCACCGGCGAGGTCCCGATTCACCTGCGTGACGCCCACTACCGGGGGGCCGCCCAGTTGGGCCATGGCAAGGGATACGACTACCCGCACGACCATCCTGAGGGTTGGGTCGAACAACGTCATCGCCCAGCGGAGGTCGATGGGCGTCGCTACTACGATCCATCCCAACATGGCTTCGAGAACGAGATTGCTGAACGCATGCGGTCCACACAGCCTCCGGAGAAGGGTTCGGATGAGGAGGATCCTGACAATGGTTGATCTGGACACCCGTCGACCGGTTGGTTCGGTCTGATGCGTCGACGACTGCTCTGGCTGATGGGCGGATGGGTCGTCGGCACCCTGTCGGCCGCATGGTTGCGTCGAAGGGCCCGTCAGGCGATTCGCCGTTACGCACCGGCTCGACTCCGTCATGAGGTCTCGGACCGAAGTTCAGCCTTGGTCGACAGCGTCCGCCGTATTGCCGGTCAGGTAGCCGCCGTCGGTCGCGACGAGGAGGGCGCCACCCGAACCGGAGCGCGATCGTCCGAACACTATTCCCCGCGTCGGCATCGCCGCCCGATCCGGTCGACGCCCGGCGAACGCTGAGCCGTTCATTCGGAGCGAGGACCGTCGCCGAGGTTCCACCGACCACGGGTGGCTTCCCTAGGCTGGGCTGACCATGTCTGCTACTCCCGAGACCCTGCCCACCGCCGCCGGCCTCCGCCGGGCCTTTGTCGACTTCTTCATCGAGAACGGCCACCATCATGAGGCATCCGGGAGCCTGATCCCCCACGACCCAACGCTGCTGTTCACGGTGGCCGGGATGGTGCCGTTCAAGCCGTACTTCGTGGGCGAGCAGCCCGCGCCCTGGGACAGGGCAGTCACCGTCCAGAAATGCGTGCGGGCCGGCGGCAAGCACAACGATCTCGACGAGGTGGGACGCACCAGTCGGCATCTCACCTTCTTCGAGATGATGGGCAACTTCAGCTTCGGCGACTACTTCAAGTCTCAGGCCTGTGCCTTTGCCTGGGAGTTCGTGACCGATGTTCTGGGCCTGGATCCCGAACGACTATGGATCACCGTGCACGTAAGTGACGACGAGGCGGAGGCCATCTGGCGTGACGAGGTGGGTGTCCCCGCCGAGCGGATCCAACGTCTCGACGAGGACAACTACTGGCGGATGGCCGACACCGGTCCGTGCGGCCCGTGCTCGGAAATCTTCTGGGACAAAGGCCCGGCGTTCGGTGACGATGGTGGTCCGGCCCACGGAGACGACGAGCGGTTCATCGAGATCTGGAATCTCGTGTTCATGCAGTTCGAGCAGCATGACGACGGGTCGATGACCGAGCTGCCCGCGCCGTCCATCGACACCGGTGCCGGCCTGGAGCGGATCCTGAGCGTGCTGGGCGGCGTGGACTCAGTCTGGGAGACCGACGAGTTCGATCGCCTCCTGACCCGTATCGGCGAACTCAGCGGGATCCCCCACGGGTCCGGCGACCGGACCGACGTGTCTCAGCGGATCCTGGCTGACCATGCCCGGTCGTCGACCTTCATGATCAGCGACGGTGTGTTCCCCAGCAACGAGGACCGTGGCTACGTGTTGCGGCGAATCATTCGTCGGGCTGTCCGGCACGCCTGGTTGCTAGGTGTCGAAGACCAGGTCATGCCGGAACTGGTCGATGCCGTCGTAGGGATCATGGGACCCGACTATCCGGAACTGGTTCGAAACCATGCCTTCGTGCGCGACGTCCTGGACAGAGAGGAGCATCGGTTCCGCGAGACCCTGCGGACCGGATCGGTGATCCTCGACGAGGCTCTGGACGGGCTGGCCGACGGTGGCCGTCTCGACGGCGACGTGGCCTTCAAGCTCCACGACACCTACGGCTTCCCCTTGGAACTGACCGAGGAGATCACCGCCGAGCGTGGCCTCGGGGTGGACCTCGAGGGTTTCCGAGCTGCCATGGCCGACCAGCAGACCCGGGCCCGGTCTGCTCGGAAAAGCGCGGGCGGGTCGGCGGCGGCCGGTGACCTGAGGGCCGTGCTCGAAGAGCATGGCGCCACGACGTTCGTGGGGCGTGAGGTCAATGAGGCCACGGCAACTGTGCTGTACGCCGACGATGACGTGGTGGTGCTCGATCGCACGCCCTTCTACGCCGAGTCGGGAGGCCAGATCGGCGATACCGGCACGTTGGTCTTCGAGGGTGGCACCCTGGAGGTGTTCGACACCACGCTGGCTCTCGACGGTCTCCACCGGCACCACATCCAGTTGCCGGATGCCAGCCAGTCGGATGATGGGCTGGCCGTTGGACAGGAGGTCCGGGCGACCATCGACATCGAACGGCGGGCAGCCATCCGACGCAACCACACCGGAACGCACCTCCTGCATTCAGCCCTGCGTCGTGTGCTCGGAGACCACGTCAAGCAGCAGGGCTCCCATGTCGGACCCGATCGGCTCCGGTTCGACTTCAGCCACTTCGAGGCCCTGACCGCTGAACAGATGACCGCTGTCGAGGACCTGGCCAACGCCGACATTCTCGCCAACCCCTCGTGCAACCATTACGAGACCAGCAAGGATGAGGCTGAGGCCGCGGGTGCCATTGCCTTCTTCGGCGACAAGTACGGCGACACCGTGCGGGTGCTCGAAGCCGGACCGCACTCGACGGAGTTATGCGGCGGCACCCACGTCTCGGCCCTGGGCGATATCGGTCCGATCAGGATCGTGGCCGAGGGCTCCATCGGTTCGAACATCCGTCGGATCGAAGCGTTGACCGGTACCGCGCCCATTGAGCGACTCCGTGACGTGGAGACGGTCCTGGGGCGTGCTGCCGAACTGGTTGGTGTGCCGGTCGACGACGTCCTTGACGGAATCGAGAAACGACTCGCCGAAGCCCGCGCTCTTCGCGGCGAACTGGCCGGCCTGCGAACGGTGGCCGCCCTGGGGCGTGCCGACGAGTTGGCTGAGTCCGCCGAGGACGGACTGGTTGTGGCACTGATCGACGGGATCGACCGCGACGGGTTGCGCCAGTTGGCCATGGCGGTTCGTGACCGCGACGGGGTACGGGCCGTTGTCCTGGGTGCCGCCCCCGAAGGGGGAGGGGCCGCCCTGGTAGCCGCCGTGGCGACGGGCAGTGGTCTGGACGCCGGGGCGCTGGTCGCTGAGGCCGCCCGGACCATCGGCGGCGGTGGCCGCCCCAATCCCGAGGTGACCGCGGTCGGCGGCAAGGCACCGGAACGCCTGGCCGAGGCACTCGAACAGGCGCGGGCGGCAGCCCAGGCCGGCTGAGACCGTTGAGGGCCCTGGGTCTGGACCTGGGGTCCAAGCGGATCGGGGTGGCGGTCAGCGACAGCGACGGCCGGGTGGCTACGCCCATCGAGGTCGTTCATCGGACTGGCGACCGGCCCGGCGAACATCGCACCCTGGCTGGCCTCGCCGAGGAGTGGGGGGTCGAAGTGGTCGTCGTCGGCATCCCGTACTCCCTGGATGGGTCGGTGGGCCCCATGGCCGAAGCCATGGCGGCGGAAGCCACCCTTCTGGCGCAGGTCCTGGGTGAACGGCCGGGGGTTCCGGTCGAGACCTACGATGAACGCCTGACCACCGTGACCGCCGAACGGGCCCTCCGTGAACAGGACCTCCGAGCTCCGCAACGCCGGAAGGTGGTCGACATGGTGGCCGCAGCGGTCATGCTCCAAGGGTGGCTGGATGCCCGCCGGGAGGCCCTCGGGTGACCGGCTCGCCGCCGGCCCCCGATTCCCACGGGGCCCCCGATCAGCACCAGCCCCGCCCCGATGTCCGCTGGGTCCGTCATCGACCGTTGTTGGGGCCATTCCCACGATGGGGACTGGTGATGGCCCTGGTGCTACTGGCCCTCGTCGTCGGCTATCGGCTGTTCCTGGGGTGGGTGGACGACCAGATGACGCCCGAGGCGCTTCCCGGCGACGAGGTGGAGTTCTCCATTGTTGAGGGCTGGTCGACCAATGACGTGGTGGTTTCGCTCGGCGATGCCGGGGTGATCGACAACCCGGCCATGTTCCGTCAGTGGATGCGATGCCCCTCAGCTATTCGTTGGCTGATCGGCTGCGAGTCCGGCATCGAGTACTCGTTTCAGGCTGGGGACTACGTCCTCAGGGAACACCTCGGGTTCGAGGCCGTGGTGGCCCTCCTCGACGAGGGGCCGATCCCCGAGGAGGTCATAAGGGTGACTGTGCCCGAGGGCCTGACCGTTGAGCAGACGGTGCAACGACTGCTGCGCGAGATGCCGCTCTTTGAAGAGGACGAACTGCGGGCTTCGCTGGTCAGCGATCGTCTCCAATGGGAGCACGGGTCGACCGGGCACCGGGAACGGGCGCTCGAGGGTCTGCTATTTGGCGACACGTACCAACTGGATGAAGCAACCGTGGCTGATGAACTGGGCCTGGTGCTCCGAATGCACCAGCAGTTCCGTCGGGTGGTCGAGCAGTTGGACCTCGTGGCCCGGTCTGCCGAGGTAGGCCTCACCCCGTACGAGGCGGTGATCCTGGCGTCGCTGATCGAGGAGGAGGCGCTGCTGGACGGCGACCGGCCGAAGATCAGCCGCGTCATCCACAACCGGTTGGCCGCCAACTGGCGTCTGGGGATCGACGCGTCAAGCCGGTACGCGGTGGGTAAGACAGCTGGTGAACCGATGACGAGCGAGGATCTCTCCGTGGTGTCGCTCTGGAACACCCGGGTCGTGGTCGGCCTGCCGCCGACGCCGATCGCGTCACCAGGTCGCGCTTCGCTGGAGGCCGCTCTGGCTCCTGATCCGGGATCGTGGATGTACTACGTGCGTACCGATGAGGGCGGGGTGTCTGGTGCGCACACGTTTGCCACCACGGCTTCCGAATTTGAGACGGCGCGGAGGGTCTGCGTGGTGAAGGATCTGGGTTGTGGCTGAACCGACCCCTGACCAGACCCCGGGCCCGACCCCGGACCGACGCCCGCCGATGAGTGGGGCGAGCCGACTAGCGGCCGTGATCGGTGACCCGGTGCGGCACTCCTTGTCGCCGACACTTTTGAACGCGGCGTTTGCTGAGGTCGGGCTGGACTGGCACTTCGTGGCCCTCGAGGTGGCTGAGGGTCGGTCCGATGAGGCGCTGGATGCCGTGCGGGCCTTGGGCCTGGCCGGGCTTTCGGTGACCATGCCCCATAAGGCGGCCGTAGCCGCCGCGGTAGATCACCGGACCGAACAAGCAGAAGTGCTTGACGCCGTGAACTGCGTTGTGGTCGAGGGAGGCCGCCTCGTTGGCCACAACACTGACGGGGACGGGTTCCTTGATGGTCTACGCCACGACACCGGCTTTGACCCAGCGGGCCGGAGCACGGTGGTCATTGGGGCCGGGGGAGCGGCACGCGCAGTAGTTCTGGCCTTGGCTAGAGCCGGGGCAGCCGAGGTGGCGGTAGTCAACCGTACGGCGTCCCGGGCCGAGGTGGCCGCAGGTTTGGCTGGCCCGGTCGGCCGAATGGTCGGGTCTGACGAACTGTCCGACACAGTCGCTGCCGCTGATCTGGTGGTCAACGCCACTTCGGTGGGGATGACCGACGACGGGGCCTTGCCCGTGGACCCTGAATCAGTGGCCGTCGGGACAGTTGCTGTGGACCTGATCTACCACCCGCCGGAAACCGCCTGGTTGGCTGCCCTGCGCGGCCGCGGAATCGAAGCCCACAACGGCCTGTCGATGCTCGTGTTTCAGGCGGCACACGCCTTTCGCCTCTGGACGGGATCCGAGGCACCGGTAGCGGTCATGGATGCTGCTGCCCGTGCCGTGCTGGCTACGCGCTGATCTGACCGGTCTCGTTCGGTGATCGGGCTCGAAGGCCCGAGTTCACATGTCGGGAGTCCGGCAGAAAGAACTTCGACTACTTGCGTTTGAGTTGGTGGTGGTCGCCGTCAGGGTTGTCTGAGCATTCGTAGTTGTCGTCTTCGTCGACGAGAACACCGTCGCGGTCGGTGAGACGCTTCTCGCAGTGTTGGCAGCGGCGACGCCGAAGGACGAGCAGAAGAAGCAACCCGGCAGCGAGGACGGCAACGGCCGGTTTCCACCAGTTGGTGCCACTCCCGGTGCCCTCAGGTTCGGGGGAAGTGAGGGCTTGGCGAATCACCCCGTCGCCCGGGTCGGTGGCGTCAAACGGATCGGTGCCGAGTTGGTTGATTTCTTGGTTGTCGCTGATCCCGTCCCCGTCGGAGTCTTGGGTTTGCGGCGATTCAAGTTCTCCGGTGGGGTCGGTGGGGTCGGTGGGGTCGGTGGGGTCGGTGGGGTCGGTGGGGTCGGTGGGGTCGGTGGGGTCGGTG